>NZ_WNJX01000011.1:0-62890 GCF_010892375.1 Granulicatella sp. zg-84
GTCAATAATTTTTTTGTATAATAATCCATGAGAAATACCTCCTTGTTTAATTGTGGTGATTTAATCATACAGGTATTTCTCTTTTTTTGTCCACTTTTATATACAAAATCGTGTTGGTGGATTATTCCCACCAACACGATTTATTATAGAGCCATTTTTTTAAGAGATTCATGTTCATTCTTTTTTCTTATGAATATGGAAGCGGCGGGAGTCGAACCCGCGTCCAAACATATTGCCACAATCAATTCTACAATTATAGTTTATCTATTTATATTTCACTTCTTTTTAGCCAATAAACAGGCATTAAAAGTTGCTAATCTGATAAATCTCTTTTACGCACTCCAGATGTAAGTTTGTAACGTATCCCATTCATTTAAGACCTGTCACTTACTCATGGGAGAAGTAAGGCAGATCTTCGCTCACTGTTTTTTACGCAGCGAAAGCGAAAGAATTATTTTGTGTTTTGTCAGTTATATTTAAACTGTGATGTTTTAACGTAGCCATCGCCTACGAATTGCCTTAACTGTTCAAACTATGCCTGTCGAATCCGTAACGCCCCCAAGTTATATAAATTCATTATATAGGAAAGTCATTAAAAGTCAAAGTAAAAAGCTACCGTCTTTTTCAGATGAAAAATAAATGCGACTCTAATAAATGGTATTTATCATTTTGAAAATATAATGATATGTATTATGAACGATTATTTTTTGGTATCATATAAAAATGTGTGTATTAAAGAAAGATTTATCGCCTAATATAATAAATTTAGTATTGTTTTATCAACCAAACTATAATTGTTGTATAGTGTTGGAAGTTAGGAAATAAAGAAAAGTCTAACATTTAATCACTTTGTATCAACGTTGGAGTGAAAAATATTAGTTATTTTTATGGTATACTCAGAAAAAATCATAAACTTATAGATTATATATAGCTTTTTGTTTTGTGTAAATTTTAACATAATTAATTTGAATAAAACTATCTACAAGACAATGTAGGGTATTGAAATTTTATTTATTATTAAAACAGTATTTCATATTTTTATAAAATAAAAACGCTTGCGAAAAGTAGGATTTTGATGTATGATTTAATTAAATAAAGGCAAAAAAGCTTTTTTTAATACATAATGTGAAAGTAATCACATAGAAAGAAGGAAATTATGAAAGTTTTTGCAAGTCCATCTCGTTATATTCAAGGAAAGGATGTTTTATTTACAAGCTTAGATCATATTAAAGCATTAGGAACAAAACCACTCGTACTTTGTGATGATGTTGTATATGATATTGTAGGAAAAAAATATTTAACTGCATTATCAGAAAATGAGTTCAGTGCAACTCGAGTAGCATTTAATGGTGAAGCATCAGATAATGAAGTGAATCGTGTTGTAGCAGTAGGGAAAGCAGAAGGAAACGATGTTGTCATTGGTCTTGGTGGTGGTAAAACATTAGATAGTGCCAAAGCGATTGCTGATTTAATGGGAGTACCAGTAGTTATTGCACCAACAATTGCTTCAACAGATGCTCCATGTTCTGCTTTATCTGTTATTTATACAGATGAAGGTGCATTTGATAAATATATTTTCTATTCTAAAAACCCAGAACTAGTCGTTGTGGATACAAAAGTTATTAGTCAAGCACCAACACGTTTATTAGCCTCAGGTATTGCTGATGGATTGGCAACATGGGTAGAAGCTCGTGCTGTTTTACAAAAAAATGGTGAAACAATGGCAGGAGGTTATCAAACACTTGCAGGTATTGCAATTGCACAAACATGTGAACGTACATTGTTTGCTAAAGGATTAGAAGCAATGGCAAGTAATAAAGCAAAAGTTGTGACAAAAGCATTAGAAGAAGTAGTTGAAGCTAACACATTGTTAAGTGGTCTTGGTTTTGAAAGTGCTGGTTTGGCAGCTGCACACGCTATTCATAATGGATTCACAGCTTTAACAGGAGATATCCATCATTTAACACATGGTGAAAAAGTTGCGTATGGTACATTAACACAACTTGTATTAGAAAATGCTCCAAAAGAAGAATTAGATAAATACATTCATTTCTATCAATCACTTGGATTACCAACAACATTAAAAGAATTACATCTTGAAAATGCAAGTTATGAAGACTTATTAAAAGTTGGACAACAAGCAACTATTGAAGGGGAAACGATTCATCAAATGCCATTCAAAGTAACGGCAGAAGATGTAACGGCTGCTATTTTAGCTGTTGATGCTTACGTGACAAATTTAGCGAAATAAATGTGTTAATGCAAGAGCGATAAGGTTGGCTTATCGCTCTTTTTTTGGGTTCTTCTTCAAATCGTATTGGTCCAATACGATTTGAAGAAGAACCTTTTTATTGGCTAAAATAGACAATAATTCCATATTGTAAACGGATATGATAAGATACGTATAGACAGATTGATTTAAGAAAGGAATGTCATCATGAAAATTGAAGTATTTGATAAATTAGTGAATGAAACTGATGATTTTGATACTCGACAAGAAGTACAACGTGTTGAGTTAATTCTTGAAGGCTTAGGTAGTTTAGATAGTTTTGAAACAGCTTATGTGGTTTATGGAAAAGATGTATTTCCTGAAAAAGTTGAAACATTGATAAATGAACAAACAAATAACATTTTACCTCTAACATATATTGATGATGTGTTAGTGAAACAATCAGCACATTTAACAAATGAAGAATTTATAACACATAGTGGCATTGAATTTAGTATCGAAGAAGAGCATGAACATGATTGTAATGGAGGATGTTGTTGTGGACATCACCACTAATTTTAAAACGCCTTTATATGTGTTTGAAGATAAAATGATGATTTCTGAACAACTATACCAACCATTTGCTTGGGGAGATGTTTTTTTACGTGAAGTAAATCGTAACATTAACCAAACAATTTTACACATTTGGCCAATGCAAGATACTGTTATTTTAGGTATGCTAGATAGACGCTTGCCATATTGTGACAAAGGCATTAAACATATTCGCACGCATGGCTATCGTGCTGTTGTACGAAATGTGGGAGGATTAGCTGTTGTTGCGGATGAAGGGATTTTGAATTTTTCATTTGTGATACCAAAATTAAAATATGACAAATTCTCTATTC
Source organism: Granulicatella sp. zg-84 (assembly GCF_010892375.1). Lineage (NCBI taxonomy): Bacteria > Bacillati > Bacillota > Bacilli > Lactobacillales > Carnobacteriaceae > Granulicatella > Granulicatella sp. zg-84. The sequence continues at coordinate 3,115 of NZ_WNJX01000011.1, forward strand.
AAGATGGTTATTTATTTATGACAACATTTATTCAGGAATTATTAAAACCATATAAAGCATCTGTGGAGTATCGTTTAATTGAACATTCTTATTGTCCTGGAGATTTTGATTTAAGTATAAATGGGAAAAAATTCGCAGGTATTGCACAAAGACGATTTAAAGAGGGTGTGTCTATTTCTGTTTATTTAAGCGTGTGTGGTAATCAACAAAAAAGAGGAGAACTTATTAGAGATTTTTACGTTTCAGGTTTGCAAGACGAAGAAACGACCTTTAAATTTCCAGAGGTTCACCCAGAGGTTATGGCAAATTTATCCGATTTATTGGACGTATCATTGACCGTCAATGATTTAAAAATGGCGATGATCGATTTATTAGTATCTAAAAATGTTGATTTAAAAACTTTTCAAATAACAGATACTCTAAGAAAAGAATACCACTCTTTTTATGAAAAAATGATTGAAAGAAATAAAAAAGTATAAGACCTATTTGAAATGATTTCGATAGGTCTTTTTATATACTATTTAAAATTTGTGCCATTTCTTGAGGTGTTTCATTTGCACCCGTTTTTATCCAATAAAGGATAATTGCCTCCATGCTGGAGAAAAAAACCTCTTTAGCATATAGGAACGGAAGACTTTTATATTGTGAAATTTTTTGATGTAAAACAGGTGCTACTTTTAATAATTCTTCTAGGAATTTTCGGATTTCTATTGCTAAATGGACGCTTTGGTTCATAGATAATGCATAAATGAAATCAAAATTTTTCTTTAAATAAGTTAAAGCCTCGATAATAATATCAATTGTATGTTCATTTGGATTATCAATAAGAATAATATTAAATAGATTAGAGGTCAATTCTTGTTTTAATTGTTCTAATAAATCGTATTTATCAAGATAATGCAAATAAAATGTGCCACGGTTGATACGTGCTTCTCGTGTTATCATGCTGATAGTAATAGTTTCAAAATCATGTTTTAATAGTAATGTTGTAAAGACTTTTTTTATAAGGGTTTTTGTTTCTGTGTGACGTTGTTGCATTGTATCTCCTTTATATGAACACTTTGAAATGGATTGTTTATTGCTTTTTAGATATGCTGATTATATACTGAAGGTAGTATTAAATCAACATGTTGTTTATTTAACAGAAAGAGGATATAAATGTCTTATATTGAAATGAAGCATAGCTATAAACGCTATCAAGTCGGAGAAACAGAAATTATTGCAAATCGTGATGTGACGTTTTCTATTGAAAAAGGCGAACTTGTGATTATACTAGGTGCATCGGGTGCAGGTAAATCAACAGTATTAAATATTTTAGGTGGAATGGATACGAACGATGAGGGAGAAATTATTATCGACGGTATTCATATAGAACGATATTCAAAAAAAGAATTAACGACATATAGACGAGAAGATGTTGGTTTTGTTTTTCAATTTTATAACTTAGTAGGAAATTTAACAGCAAAAGAAAATGTTGAATTGGCATCTGAAATTGTTAAAGATGCTTTAGACGCACAAATGGTATTAAAGGATGTTGGTTTAGAAAACCGTATCCATAACTTTCCTGCTCAATTATCTGGTGGAGAGCAGCAACGTGTAGCAATCGCTAGAGCAGTTGCTAAAAACCCTAAAATTTTATTATGTGATGAACCAACTGGAGCATTAGATTATCAAACCGGAAAACATATTTTGCAGATTTTACAAAACATGGCACGAGAAAAAGGAACGACAGTTATTATTGTGACACACAATAGTGCATTAGCCCCTATTGCAGATCGAGTGATTTATATGCATGATGCGAGTGTGAAGAATATTGTAGTGAATGAGAAACCTAAAGATATTCAAGAATTGGAGTATTAAAAGGTATGAAAAGAAAAATATTTTGGAAAGATATTCGGCAATCGTTTTCTAAATCAAAAGGGCGCTTTTTGTCGATCATTTCGTTAATGGCATTAGGTTCTTTTGCTTTAGTAGGTTTAAAAGTGACAGCACCAGATATGCAAGTAACCGGGCAACACTATTTTAAAACACATCAAACGGCAGATATAAGTGTGTTAAGTGACTATGGTTTAGATAAGGACGACCAAGATTTATTAGAAACACTTTTTCAACAAGCGTTCATTGAATATGGTTATTTTAGTGATGTATTATTAAAAGATACGACTCAAACGTATCGCTTGCTGTCAAAACCAAAAAATATTTCACAATACGAGCTGGTTGAAGGGCGCTTGCCTGAAAAAGAAGATGAAATTGCTGTGTTTGATATGCAAAAAGATAAAGTGGCACTATCGGATACATTGACTTTTGAAGCAAGAGAACAAGATAAATTAAACAATCATACATTTAAAGTGGTCGGGTATATACGGTCAACGGATATATTATCTAAAGTTGATTTAGGTGTGACAACTGTTGGAACAGGAGAGTTATCTGCTTATGGTATTGTGACAGAAAAAGTATTTGACAGTTCGGTTTATATGATTGCGCGTTTATCTTACCACGATTTAGTAGGTGCCAATCCGTACCAAGAAATGTATTTACAAAAGGTACACGCATACAAAGAAACAGTGCAAACATTGTTGAAGCAACAACCTAAAAAGAGATTGGATAGTATCGTATCTAAGACACAAGAAATAATCGATGAAAAAGAAAGTGACTTAAAGAATGCTAAACAAACGTTAACAGATGCACATTCACAATTAGAAGATGCCAAAGAACGTATTGATGAGGGGAAAGAAAAGCTTGAACAAGCCAAAGAAACATTACAACAAAGGAAAATTCAACTAGATAATGCACGTGAAGAGCTTGCCATTGCTCAATTTCAACTTGATGAAACTTATCAAATGCTACAAGAAAAAGAAGTAGCACTTCAAAAAGCGATTGCTATTTTACCAAAAGAACAATGGGAACAACAAGCTGTACAATTAGAAACTGGAAAACAATCTTATGAACAAGGACAAGCCCAGTTAAATGAACAAATAGAGCAATACACAAACGGTGTATCAGAGTATGAGCAAGGACTAAAAACTCTTCAAGAAAAAGAAAGAGATTTATCGATAAATGAAGAATCACTTACAAATAAACGGCAAGAGTATTTTGTACAAAAACAAAAAGCGGATGTTGATATAAGTGATGGAGAACAAAAATTAGCAGATGCTAAAGAAAAATTGAGCGTATTAGAAGAACCTGTTTATCATGTGTATACTAGACGAGAAACACCGTGGTCAGCCGGATATCGTTCGTATGAAAGTAATGCAAATGTGATTGATGCTGTTGGAAATATCTTTCCCATTGTTTTGTATTTTGTAGCTGCATTAGTAACATTTACGACAATGACACGTTTTGTTGATGAAGAACGTTTGATTATAGGGACGTTTAAAGCATTGGGTTATACCGATAAAGATATTTATAAAAAATTTATAATATACGGCTTTACAGCAAGTATGATTGGTACACTAATTGGTGTTTTACTAGGGCATATTGTTCTTCCGAATGTTATTTATGATACGTATAGTCATAGTGTAAGTATCCCCAAAATTGAACTATATATTTATCCGGAATATATTTTCTTGTCATGCCTGTTAGCTTTCATTAGTGCTGTTTTACCTGCGTATTTAGTTGTTAAAAAAGAATTAAATGCTAAACCGGCACAATTATTGTTGCCAAAACCTCCTGTCGTATCGGGGGCAAAAATTTTATTGGAGTATGTAACACCTATTTGGTCACGTATGAGTTTTACACAAAAAGTAACAGCTCGTAATATTTTCCGATATAAAAAACGTATGTTGATGACTATTTTTGGTGTATCTGGTTCGATAGCACTTTTATATACGGGATTAGGTATTCGTTCATCCATTGAAGAATTGAGTACAAAACAGTTTGGTGATATTGTGATATACGATATGATTGTGGCACAAAAAAATCATATGACATCACAAGAAAAAATAGATTTATCTCATGCATTGTCATCTTCTGATGTGTCATCTTTTTTACCGACATATTCTCAAACATTGATAAAAGTTGCAGGAGTAAAAAAAGATGAACAACAAATAACAATGATTGCTGTTGATAATGAACAAAAAACAGCTTTTCAAGAGTATATAAAACTTCAAAATCGGCAAACACAAAAATCGATTGATTTAACAGATAGAGGTATTGTTTTATCGGAAAGATTGGCAATGTTACTAAATGTTAAGATTGGTGATACAGTTGTATTTCTTGATGAAAACAAAAATGAATGGAGCATGAAGATTTCAGGCATTACGGAAATGTATATGGGGCATTTTGCGTTTATTACGAAACACTATTATGAAGAAGTGTTCAATAAGCCATTCAAAATAAATGCGTATTTAGTGAAATCCATGGTTCATACAGACGAAAACATTCAAAAGAAAGCAACTGATTTTATGATGTTGAGTGGTGTCAAAGCTGTGGCACAAAATACAACGTATAAAAATCTCATTCAAACAGTTGTGACATCATTGAATAAAGTCATGTCGGTCTTGATTATATCGTCTGTGCTATTAGCTATTGTTATTTTATATAATTTAACTAATATCAATGTTGCTGAACGTATTCGAGAATTGTCAACGATTAAAGTATTAGGTTTTTATGATAAAGAAGTAACTTTATATATCTATAAAGAAACGATGTATTTATCTATTATTGGTGTTTTTGTTGGATTTGGATTAGGACATCTTTTGCATCAATATATTATTGGCATGGTACCACCAGATAATATTATGTTTAATCCAAATGTGGCAATGTATGTTTATATACTTCCTACTATTTTGCTGATACTACTACTCATTGGTTTAGGATATATTGTTCATCGTTATTTAAAAAAAGTAGATATGCTAGAAGCTTTAAAATCAGTTGAATAAATAATAAAAGAGGTGTTTTAGACGAACATCTCTTTTATCTTGTTGTAAAGTGGTATATACTATGTAAAGAGTAAAGAAAAAGGAGATGTAACATGAATAAATTTGCGATTATTTTAGCCGCAGGAAAAGGGACACGTATGAAGTCCTCGTTATATAAAGTTTTACATCATGTATGTGGAAAAGCAATGGTGGAGCATGTTGTTTCTCAAGTTGAAAAATCAGGCGTTAAAGAAATTGTAACGATTGTAGGCCATGGTGCTAATGATGTGAAAGATTTGATGAAAGATCGTTGTGTTTATGCGTTGCAAGAGGAACAATTAGGAACAGGCCATGCTGTAAAACAAGCGAAATCATTTTTAGGTGATAAAGATGGTATCACGATTGTGCTATGTGGCGATACACCACTTATTCAAGCAGAAACGATTGAAAAAGCAATGGCATATCATTTAGAAAAACAAGCGAAAGCAACCATTTTAACTGCAATTGCAGATGATCCAACTGGATATGGACGTGTCATTCGTGATGGAAATGGGCATGTTTTAAAAAATGTTGAGCATAAAGATGCAACAGAAGAAGAACGTTTGATTAAAGAAATTAATACAGGCACATATGTGTTTGATAATCGTGCTTTGTTTGAAGCGTTAGAATATGTTAATAATGATAATGCACAAGGAGAATATTATTTACCAGATGTGCTTGAAATTTTGAAAAACAATCAAGAAATCGTGACAGCTTATCAAATGGATTCTTTAGAAGAAAGTTTAGGTGTCAATGATAGAGTTGCTTTACAACAAGCGAATGTACTAATGCGGAAACGTATCAATGAACAACACATGAGAAATGGTGTAACACTAATTGATGCTAATGCGACATATATTGATAGTGATGTACAAATTGGCTCAGATACGATTATTGAACCAAATGTTTACTTAAAAGGAAAAACGGTGATTGGACAAAATTGTTTCATTGGTATGAATTCTGAATTAGTTGATATGACACTTGAAAATCATATCACGGTAAAATCTTCTTGTTTAGAAAAATCTTATATCCATTCTTTCTCAGATATTGGTCCAATGGCACATATTCGTCCGAATACAATTTTACATGAGCGTGTCCATGTTGGAAACTTTGTTGAAGTAAAAAATACAACGATTGGTAATGATACAAAAATGGGTCATTTAACGTATGTTGGAGATGCAACATTAGGTGAACGTATCAACGTTGGTTGTGGTACGGTTGTTGTGAATTATGATGGAAAAAATAAACATCATTCAACGATTGGTCACGATAGTTTTATAGGATGTAACGCTAATATCATTTCTCCGGTAACGATAGGAGATGGTGCGTTTATAGCTGCGGGTTCAACGATTACAAAAGATGTTCCTGATAATGCTCTTGCGATTGCTAGAGGAAAACAAGAAAATAAAAAAGATTATGCGACTAAACTTCCTTATGCGAAAAAAGATTAAAAAAAGTATGGTTTTTACTGGAAAAACGGTACCAATAGGAGTATTATAAGGGTAGTGTTAAAAAATAATTGTTATAATCGGAGGAATTCATAATGGTACATTATTCTGATCCAAAGTTGAAGATTTTTTCTCTAAGTTCAAATAGACCTTTAGCCGAAAAAATTGCTGAATCTGTTGGAGTAGAATTAGGGAAATTAACGGTCTCACATTTTAGCGATGGAGAGATTAAAGTCAATATTGAAGAAAGTATACGTGGCTGTCACGTTTATGTTGTACAGTCAACATCACATCCAGTCAATGATAATTTAATGGAATTATTGATTATGATTGATGCATTAAAACGTGCGAGTGCGAAAACAATCAATGTGATTATGCCATATTATGGTTATGCAAGACAAGACAGAAAAGCAAAACCGAGAGAACCAATCACATCAAAATTAGTAGCCAATATGATAACTCAAGCAGGAGCAGATCGCTTATTAACAGTTGATTTGCATGCTGCACAAATCCAAGGATTTTTTGATATTCCGGTAGACCATTTGTTAGGTGCTCCGTTACTGGCAAATTATTTCTTGGAAAAAGATTTAGATTTAGAAGAAGTTGTCGTGGTATCACCAGATCATGGTGGTGTAACACGTGCAAGAAAATTAGCTGAATTCTTAAAAGCACCGATTGCGATTATTGATAAACGTCGTCCGAAAGACAATGTTGCCGAAATTATGAACATTATTGGGAATGTTGAAGGGAAAACATGTATTTTGATTGACGATATGATTGATACAGCTGGAACTATTTCTCTAGCAGCGAATGCATTAAAAGAAGTAGGACATGCAACAGACGTTTATGTATGTTGTACGCATGCTGTGTTATCTGGCCCAGCAATTGAACGTTTAAATAACTCTATTATTAAAGAAGTTGTTGTGACGGATACGATTGATTTACCAGAAGAAAAACAAGGCGGAAAAATTGTGACGGTATCTGTTTCTGAATTGATGGCAGAAGCAATTACACGTATTCATGAAAATAGACCAGTCAGTCCACTATTCATTGAAAAATTTTCAAAACATAAATAATGAGTTCAAAGATGTGAAACAACGTTGAGTTGTTTCACGTCTTTTTTTGTTATATCTATATTTTTGCTTGAGTATAGAAAAATAGACGGATTTATGGTAAAGTATAAAGTGAGTTTTACTGTCTAAAAGAGCTCTATAAAGGAGAAGTGTATGACACCTGAACAGTTTATATTATTACTTGAAAAACAGGGTATTCATTTAACAAAAGAACAAGAAAAACAATATGATACGTATTATCGTATGCTTGTGGAATGGAATGAAAAGATGAATTTAACGGCTATTACAGACCAAGCCGATGTGTACTTGAAACATTTTTATGACTGCTTAACATTAGCCATTCATACAGATTTATTAAATGAACCCATTCGTGTTTGTGATGTTGGTGCAGGTGCAGGTTTTCCAAGTATACCATTAAAAATTGCACTACCACATTTGCATATAACCATTGTTGATTCATTAAATAAACGTATTACCTTTTTGAATGAGTTAGTTCGTGTATTAGCATTAAAAGACGTTGTTTGTTATCATGATAGAGCAGAACAATTTGGTCAAAATAAAGTATATCGTGAAACATTTGATATTGTAACCGCACGAGCTGTGGCAAGATTGAACTTATTAACAGAATTTTGTTTGCCCTTAGTGAAAAAAGGTGGCTATTTTGTGTCGATGAAAGCTGCTAGTACACAAGAAGAAAAAGAAGAAAGTCAAAAAGCAATCACATTATTAGGTGGACAATTAGTAGATGATATTTCTTTTGAATTACCGCAAGATGCGGGAAGTCGGCATATTATTATTGTGAAAAAGACAAAAGAAACACCAAATAAATATCCAAGAAAAGCTGGTATACCGGCTAAAAGTCCAATTAGATAGGAGGATAGTATGGGAAAAGTTATTGCAGTTTCAAACCAAAAAGGTGGCGTTGGTAAAACGACAACAGCTATCAATTTAGGTGCGTCCTTAGCTTATTTAGGAAAAAAAGTATTGTTAATTGATAGTGATGCACAAGGAAATGCGACCAGCGGTCTAGGTATCAATAAAGCTGATGTTGAACATAAAGACATATATAGTGTTTTAGTCGATGACTTAAACATCAAAGAAGCTATTTTTGAATCTAGTCGTGAAAATTTATGGGTTGTACCAGCCACTATCAATTTAGCAGGTGCTGAATTAGAATTGTATGCTGTAGAAAGACGAGAACAATTATTAAAAAGAGCTATTCAACCGATTATTGATGAATACGATTATATTTTAATTGATTGCCCCCCTGCTTTAGGAGCATTGACGTTAAATGCTTTTACAGCAAGTGACTCTGTCTTAATTCCTGTACAATGCGAGTATTATGCGTTAGAAGGATTAGGACAATTATGGAATACAATTCGATTGGTGCATCAAAATTTCAATAAAGAATTAAAAATTGAAGGAGTACTTTTAACGATGTTAGATGCACGCACAAATTTAGGTGCAGAAGTAGTTGAAGAAGTACGTAAATATTTTAAAGAAAAAGTGTATGATACGATTATTGTGCGAAGTGTACGCTTATCAGAAGCACCAAGCTATGGACAAGCTATTATTGATTACGACAAACGTTCAAAAGGTGCCAAGCTATATTTAGACTTAGCAAAGGAAGTGTTAGATAATGGCAACTAAAAAAGAGAAACAAACAAAAGGTTTGGGAAAAGGTATTGGTGCTTTATTTTCTAGTCCAATGGAAGATTTTGAGACGATTGATTTAGATAATGAACAAGTCGAAGAAATTTTGTTGAGTGATATTCGTCCAAATCCTTATCAGCCAAGAAAAACATTTGATGAGCAGGCTTTAAATGAATTAGCAGAGTCTATTAAACAAACTGGCGTTTTTCAACCCGTTATTTTAAGAAAGTCAAGTATTAAGGGATATGAGATTGTTGCTGGAGAAAGACGTGTACGTGCGTCTAAATTAGCAGGGAAAGAAAGTATACCTGCGATTGTTAGACAACTTGATGAACCATTGATGATTGAAATTGCTGTGGTTGAAAATTTACAACGCGAAGATTTAAATCCACTAGAAGAAGCTCAAGCGTATCATACATTAATGACAAAATTGTCATTAACACAAGCGCAAGTAGCAGAACGTCTAGGAAAAAGTAGACCGTATGTAGCTAATTACATTCGTTTGTTAGGATTACCTCAAATTGTTAAAGTGATGTTAGAAAATCAAGAGTTGACAATGGGTCAAGCAAGAACACTATTAACCCTTGAAAAAGAGGAAGATATTGTAGCATTAGCCAAAAAGACAATTAAAGAAGGTTTGACTGTTCGTCAATTAGAGGAGATCGTACAAAAAATGTTAGTACCTCAACCTCATACAAAAACGAAAAAACAACGTGAAAGCAGACCGTATTATGTGGTTGAAAGTGAAGAGCGGCTAACGGATAAGTTTGGTACATCTGTACATATTATTGAAAAAGGTAATAAAGGTAAGATTGAAATCGAATATTTATCTAAAGATGATTTAACACGTATTTTAGATATATTAAATATTCAATTTGATTAGGAGAGTATTATATATAAAATAGTGGCATTATCAAATGAAGAAAGTGATATACTTGATGAATTGTTGCAAATATATGATGAACAATATATAACATACAAAAAAATAGGTGACATTCAAATTGGTATGAAACAAGATGATAAATTGATTGCAGGTTTATCGGCAACTTTGACAACATGCCGCATTTATATACCTCGAAAGTTTTTGTTGATGAAGCGTATAGACGTCAAGGATTAGGAAGAATGTTGATGCAAGAAATGGAAACTCGTGCAAAAAAATTAGGTGTCAATATTATTCGACTAGATACATTTAATTGGTAAGGTAGAGATTTCTATTTAGCACTAGATTACGAAGAAGTTGGTTTTTATGAGCAAATAGATGATGCGTACTCAGAGCATTTTTTTGTGAAACGACTATAACAAAAAAGAAAGGTAAAATCTATGGCAGTACAACAAAAGGTTTATGGCTTACATGATATTGTTGAAATGAAAAAGCCGCATGCATGCCAAACGAATCGTTGGGAAATTATTCGTATGGGCATGGATATTCGGATAAAATGTGAACATTGTGGGCATCTTGTGTTAATGCCACGCAATGATTTTAATAAAAAAATAAAAAAAGTATTGGTGAAAGTTGCACCGATACATACACAAACAGTGGAAAAATAAAGGAGAAAAAGAAATGGCTTTAACAGCAGGCATTGTTGGTTTACCAAATGTTGGTAAATCAACACTATTTAATGCAATTACAAAGGCAGGAGTAGAGGCGGCAAACTACCCGTTTGCAACCATTGATCCAAATGTGGGTGTGGTTGAAGTACCTGATTTACGTTTACAAAAATTAACAGAACTTGTTAAACCTAAAAAAACAGTACCGACAACCTTTGAGTTTACAGATATTGCTGGTATTGTACGTGGTGCAAGTAAAGGTGAAGGTTTAGGCAATAAATTTTTAAGTCATATTCGACAAGTAGATGCGATTTGTCATGTGGTGCGTTGTTTTGAAGATGAAAATATTACACACGTTGACGGAAAAGTAGATCCATTAGCAGATATTGAAACCATTAACTTAGAGCTTGTTTTAGCCGATTTAGAAAGTGTAGATAAACGTTTAGCGCGTGTGGCCAAACTAGCAAAATCAAAAGATAAGGATGCCATGATTGAAGCGGATATTTTAACACGTTTAAAATCTGCGTTGGAAGAAGGGAAATCAGCAAGAACAGTTGAATTTGCTGATGAAGAGTTACCGATTGTGAAAGGTTTATTCTTATTGACAACAAAGCCTGTTTTATATGTAGCAAATATTTCAGAAGATGATTTATCTAATGGTGGTACAAATGACTATGTTAAACATGTTGAAGCATTCGCAGAAAGTGAACATGCAGAAGTCGTTGTCGTATGTGCTAGAATTGAAGAAGAAGTTGCAGAATTAGAAGATGATGAAAAAATAGAATATTTAAAAGATTTCGGTATTGAAACGTCAGGATTAGATATTTTAATTCAAAAAGCCTACACATTATTGGGATTAGGCACTTATTTTACAGCAGGAGAACAAGAAGTACGTGCATGGACATTTAAACGTGGTATGAAAGCTCCTCAATGTGCTGGTATTATTCACTCTGATTTTGAGCGAGGTTTTATTCGTGCAGAAACGGTAGCGTATGATGATTTATTACATTATGGAAATATGCAAACAGCAAAAGAAGCTGGACGTGTTCGTTTAGAAGGAAAAGAGTATGTTGTTCAAGACGGGGATATTATGTTATTTAGATTTAATGTATAATCATTATATGAAATAACTGTATGGTCGTATTGTGCTAGGATAATATAAAAAGTAGAAGAAATAAAAAATAAAAAACTTTCTATGGATGGTATTTTAGAACAGTCAAAGAAAGATGATATGCAAACAGATATAAATGGAGGCGAGTAGTAATGGTAGCCAAAAAGAAAGAAGTTATTGAACACATTGATTATGCTAAAGAGAATGTAGTATTGGCGGGACAGTTAACAAAAAGAAATGAACAATACATTCATGATTTAGATAAAGCATTGTCTTTAGCGAATGTATCAGAATTAGACAGACAGCGTTTAGCCTATACAATGATGCAAGAACTTATTCAAAATCAAAAAACAGGTAAAACGGCAAGACAGTTGTATGGAACAGTTGCTGAACAGACAAAACGTATTTTAGAAGGGCCGAAAGAAGATGAAACAAAACCGTCTCCTGACTGGAAATTATTTTTAGACGGTGGACTACTTATGGGGTCATTCTTTATGATTATGACAGGAATTTCTGCTAATAGTCAGTCGTTAGGGATTGTGTCTATGTTGCTTAATTATGTGATTATGGGATTGGCGATGTTAGTATTAACGAAAGCATCTCCTAAGTATCAAGAAATGATGAAAGCATCGACGCATAAATGGGTTGCATTGTTTAAATATTTGATGATTACAATTTTAACGATGTTAATTTGTGTGTCGGGTATTTTTGTCACAAGTTTTATTCCAGCAGTCATCAACCCTGTTTTAGATAAATCTATTTATTTAATCATTGGAGTTATCACATTAGGTGCAAAATTCTATTTGAAGAAAAAATTAAATATTCGTGGTGGACTATTTTAACGAAAAAGTATGCTTGTAAGAATTTCTTACAAGCATACTCATTTAAAAGAGAGATAAGGAGGCATGTATGGAAACTTTTAAGCAATACCATTTTCCAGAATTTATAGAAAAAGCTTTGGAAAAATTAGGGTTTAAAACCCCAACACATATTCAAAAAGAAATTATTCCATTAGTACAACAAGGAAAAAATGTTATTGGACAATCACAAACAGGCTCAGGGAAAAGTCATAGTTTTTTATTACCACTCATTGCTAGTGTGGATGTAAGTAAACCTGATGTACAAGTAGTGATTACCTCTCCAAGTAGAGAGTTGGCTAATCAGTTGTTTAATGTTGCCAAACAGTTAGTTGAAGAAACGGATATTACAATTTCCAATTTTGTTGGTGGTACGGATAAACAACGCCAAGTGGCAAAATTAAATGCTAGTCAACCACATATTGTGATTGGAACACCTGGTCGGATTTTAGATTTAATGAAAGAGCAAGCGTTAAAAGTATATAAAGCGAAAACACTTGTAATTGATGAAGCAGATATGACATTAGATTTAGGTTTCTTACCAGAAGTTGATGAGATTGCTTCTCAATTCCCTAAAGAATTACAAATGCTTGTGTTTTCAGCAACTATTCCACAGAAATTAAAACCGTTTTTAAAGAAATATATGGAAAATCCAGTTGAAGTTAATCTTCAACCAGAAACAATAGTGGCGTCTACTATTCATAATCAGCTTTTGTCGACTAAAGGACAAAATGAATTAGATATTTTATACCAAATTTTAAATATTGGGCAACCTTATTTAGTCATGGTATTTGTGAATACAAAGCAAAAGGCAGAAAAAGTAACGACCACTTTGAGAGAGCGTGGATTAAAAGTAGCCATGATACATGGCGATGTTCCTGCTCGTGAAAGAAAACGATTGATGAAACAAATTCAGCAATTAGATTATCAATATATTGTCGCAACAGATTTAGCAGCAAGAGGTATTGATATTGAAGGTGTTTCACATGTTATCAATATGGATATACCTAAAGATTTAGATTTCTTTATTCATCGTGTGGGACGTACGGGGCGAAATGGATTATCTGGAACAGCCATTACATTTTATGCTCCAGATCAAGATCAGGCAGTACAACAATTAGAAAAACGTGGTGTTCAATTTACACCAGTAGTGTTGAAAGATAACGAGTTAGTTGAAACTTTTGATAGAAATAGACGTGAAAAAAGAGAAAAAATTGTTGAAAAAGAGCATGATACCGTTATTGCAGGTATGGTAAAAAAAGCCAAGCAAAATGTAAAACCTGGTTATAAACGAAAATTAAAAACACAAATTGAAAAACGTGAACGACAAAAACGTAGACAACAAAAAAGAAAATAAAGAGAAAAGTCGGTGTATAGAAAATATACGCCGACTTCTCTTTACAAAATATCTTTTAAAATACGGTGTTGTTGAAAAATAATGTAAGCCGTAGCTAATGCAATACCTATGGAGATATAAATACCAAATAATTCTAATGCAGTCATTATCATATAAGGTAAAGCAGATAAAAATAAACAAACTCTCCATAAATAATCACGTCTTATTTTACGTCTGGTTGTTAAAAAAAACATATTTGACGTTAAACTAAAAACAATATTGTTAACGAGTACCGTCAGTAAAGACGTAAGAATCATTAAAAATGGTACTAGAAGATACAATAAGTATAGACTATTATTAAAACCGTTGATTAGTTGGGTTAACCTATCTTTTGAAAAATCATTTGAAATAGTCATGTTTGAAACATTCATACCGACTGTATAAATACTTAATGTTTTATCATTTAAAATAAGAACCATTGTATTTTTAGAAATAATTGTTTCGATGGTGCTTTTAGAAATACTGTTTTGACTATCATATAAAAAATACACATTATCGGTTTGAATAGCTTGGCTCTTTTTACTTGTTTCATCAATGGCTTGATGATTTTTTAAGTAAAAGTCGGGTAATTGTGACGAAATTTTTGTTAAGTCATTTCTTAGTTGTGTTGTTGTATAAATATTTCTCGCCATACTTGGTAAAGAAATCAATACTGCTAAAAATAGTGTGAGTTGCACAATCATTTTTCTAGGGAGTAATGTTACTTGTAAAAGTAATTTTGGATTTTGAAATGATAAGAGTAGTACTTTTAACACATCAGACCTCCTTCTTTTTTTAACTTCTTTACTATACTTTATTTAGTATGTAATTTCAAATATTTCACTAATGAAATAAGAAAATAATGAGTTGTTGTCTTGCACCAAATACTATTTGATGTTATCATGATAATTGAGTTTTAATGGTCAAAAAATGCTTAAGGTGGGTACAATATGGTTATGATACCTGAAGAAAAGATACTATATATTAAACAGCATACCAATATTGTGGATATTATTGATCAATATGTTTCTTTGAAAAAAAGTGGTA
The DNA here is from genome assembly GCF_010892375.1 of Granulicatella sp. zg-84. Taxonomy (NCBI): domain Bacteria; kingdom Bacillati; phylum Bacillota; class Bacilli; order Lactobacillales; family Carnobacteriaceae; genus Granulicatella; species Granulicatella sp. zg-84. Next base: position 18,125 of record NZ_WNJX01000011.1, read on the forward strand.
AAAATCATTTTGGTTTTTGTCCATTTCATGAAGAACGTACACCGTCTTTTTCTGTATCCGAAGAAAAGCAAATTTATAAATGTTTTAGCTGTGGTAGAGCAGGAAATGTTTTTTCATTTTTTATGGAAAAGGAAGGAATTACATTTCCAGAAGCTGTTAAGAAAGTAGCTGATTTGAATCATTTACCATTAGAATTACCTGAGGACGTTATAGAGAAAAGTCCAAAAACGAAGCAAATAGATACCTTAAAAGAGATACATCATTTGGCTGCTGATTTTTATCATCATGTACTCGTACATACGAAAGAGGGCGAAGAAGCACTTTCTTATTTATACCAAAGAGGTATTACAGATGAAACCATTCGTACCTTTCAATTAGGTGTTGCACCACATTCAAGAGATCTTTTAACAAAGTTATTGATACAAAAAGGTTATACGAAAGAACTAATGGAACAATCCGGTTTATTTTCCATTTATCAAGAAAGTTTTTTAGATAGATTTTTTGATAGAATAATGGTGCCATTGCGTAACGATAAAGGTGAATGCGTAGCGTTTTCTGGTCGTATTTATTTAGATACGTCCGAACAGGATGATAAAAAAGCACCTAAATATTTAAATAGTCCTGAAACATTGATTTTTCAAAAAAGCGCGTTCTTATTTAATTTAGATTTAGCTAAAGCAAATATACGTAAACAAACAGAGTTTATGCTTTGTGAAGGGTATATGGATGTCATTGCGACGTGGCAAGCGGGTATCACAAATAGTGTAGCATCAATGGGTACGAGTTTGACAGTGGAACAAATCAACATGTTGCAACGATTAGCAAATAAGGTACTAATTGCTTATGACGGTGATCATGCAGGGTTAAATGCAACGGATAGGGCCATTCAACTATTTAGAGAGCATGGTAAATTTGACATTTATGTTTTACCTATGTTGGACGGCATGGATCCAGATGAACTTATTCGTTCAAAAGGGAACCAATACTTTTTAAATTATATTGCTCATGATCAAGAAACAGCTTTTCATTTTTATAAGCGGTTTTACCGAATGCAATATACATTGGATACACAACGTAGCCAAATTGATTACTTAGATGATTTATTAAAACAAGTATTATTTGAAACAAGTTTAACCACACGTGCTATGTACATTCAAGATTTAGCAGATGAATTTCATTTGCCGATGAATGCGTTAAATCAACAATTAGCTGTATTTGAAAAGAAAGAGCGTCAAAAAAATAAAAACAAAGAGCGGTATTATCAAAAAGATGTGTCTATCTTAGATATTTCATTGTTACAACCTAGTCAAACAATTTTAAAAGCTAGAGATAAGGCACAACGACAGTTGCTCTATCGCTTGTTTACAAGTCAAGAGGCTTTTCAAACGGTACAAACTTTACAAGATATTCCATTTTTAGATAATGTCTATCAAAACGTTTATTTGTACTATGTTGACTATAGAAAAACACATCATTTTGATGACAATATTTATGACTTTTTAGATTATGTACCGAGTAGTGAATTAAAAAATACTGTCGCAAGTATACTAACCGATGATTTTCAAGAAACCGTATCTTCAGAGGAAATGCAAGATTTATTAGAGGTTTTGCGAATTGAACAGTTAAAAGATGAGAGAGCGGTCTTAGTTGCTCAGGTGAGCGAAGCTGCAAAATCAGTAAATAAAGATGAAGTCACTCGTTTACTGGAAATGATACAAGTATTGGATAAAAAAATAAATAAAAGGTGGAGAGTGTAATATGGCAGAAAACAAAATAACACAAACAAAGGAAGAAGCTATTGCGTTACTACTTTCAGAAAGAAAAGTGTTTGGAACAGTCACTTATGAAGAGTTAGCCGACCGTATTGCCATTCCTTATGAATTAAACGCTGATGATGTGGATACGCTTATTCAACGTTTTGAAGATAATGCTGTAAGTGTTGTTGATGAAACAGGAAATCCAACTGCTAGACAGTTAGAAAAAGAAGAAGATGAAGTCGTACATTTATTAGAAGATAGTATTCAAGATGATGATTTAGATTCAAGTATTAAAATCAATGATCCAGTCAGAATGTATTTAAAAGAAATTGGTCGTGTGCCATTGCTAACAGCTGATGAAGAAATTGATTTAGCTTTACGTATTGAACAAGGTGATCATGAAGCAAAACAACTTTTAGCAGAGGCAAACTTAAGATTAGTTGTGTCTATTGCGAAACGCTATGTTGGACGTGGTATGCAGTTTTTAGACTTGATTCAAGAAGGTAATATGGGCTTGATGAAAGCCGTTGAAAAATTTGATCATACAAAAGGATTTAAATTTTCTACATATGCAACATGGTGGATTAGACAAGCTATTACACGTGCGATTGCCGATCAAGCTAGAACAATTCGTATTCCAGTACACATGGTTGAAACAATCAATAAATTAGTGCGTATTCAAAGACAACTAGTTCAAGAATTAGGGCGTGAACCATCTCCAGAAGAAATTGGAGCCAAAATGGATTTACCTGCGGATAAAGTAAGAGATATTTTAAAAATTGCACAAGAACCGGTATCATTAGAAACACCTATTGGTGAAGAAGAAGATTCACATTTAGGAGATTTCATTGAAGATGATGGTGCAACAAGTCCAGCAGAGCATACAGCCTATGCTTTATTAAGAGAACAGCTTGAAGAAGTATTAGACACATTAACGGATAGAGAAGAAAACGTACTACGCTTACGTTTTGGATTAGATGACGGTAATGTGCGTACACTAGAGCAAGTTGGGAAAGTATTCGGTGTAACACGTGAACGTATTCGTCAAATTGAAGCAAAAGCATTGCGTAAATTACGCCATCCAAGTCGCTCAAAACAATTAAAAGACTTTTTAGAATAAAATTTCTTCGTCAAATCGTGTTGGTGGATGACATCCTACCAACACGATTTTTTAAATAAAAAGGATTCTCGTTAAATTAAGGTAGTTTGGAGACATGTTTATATTGGTTTATTCAAATAGAGCAATAGAATTTGTATGGTTCAAGTATTATTCTCAGTAGAAAAGTCAATATATAATAGAGGTAAACTAATGCTTACAAATGTTAGTTTACCTCTTTAGTATAGTACTGTAAATTTTTTGATAATTTTATTATTTATAATGGTACGTGATAAAAGACAATAAATGCTAATAAATCAAAAACATAGTGAATCATAAAACTTACCCATATACTATTAGATTTTTTCCAAAAAATATTTAATAGTAGTCTAACTGGAAAAATAGTCAACAAAAGATAAAAATATTGATTATGAAATACTGGTAAATGCCACATCGCGAAAAGAAAAGAAACAATCGTTGTACTCATATAAAAAGGTAGTTTTAAACCAGAAAAAGCAATGAGTAAATTAGTGCTTAAACATTCTTCTCCTATTAGCATAAAAGGAAGTGCATATAAAAGAACTTGCCAAGACAGTTGTGATGAGAAACGATTGATAGGTGGAGTACCAATATATTGACTATATAAATAATGCCCTATATATGCAACAAGAGTTACAAGAAGAATACCACATAGTGTTGATACGATAGAAAATTGTTTAAACTGAGATAAAAAAGCATGCCATGATAATAGTAGACCGATAAGTATGCATAATGTCATGTTCCAAAGAATACTTATATAAGGTTGATAAGGTGTAAAAATAGAAAAAGTATGTAATTGAAGATATGTAAATCCAATTATACAGGTGGATAGCAAAAGTAAAAGATGACGTATTGTTTTCATAATATCTACTCCTATATTATTATAAAAGAAGGTATAGAAGAAGCTACACTCCAAAGATGCAGAGTGTAGCTTTTATATATTAGTTACTAGTACTTCTAAATGTGTAGCGGCTTAAAAAGTCTCTCCAATTTTCTAATGATGTTGATGAATCGGTAGATTCTTCGTCCTGATGTTTTTCTTTTTCAGCCTTTTCACGTTCTTCTTTTTCTTTCTTCTCTTTTTCTTCTTTTTCTTTTTCCTCTTTCTCTTTGTCTCCGTTAATGAGTTTGTTCCAAAAATCTGTTAAATCTTTATCACTTGCCCCCGGTGAGAAATAATAAGAAATAGGGAATGGCGGTCTTGATTTTGAGAATAGATCGACAACTTTTTCTCCTGAAACAGGATGTTGGGAACCATCCGGTGCAGCAATACTTCCCTCTAATGTTCCTGTTGAAGCTAATACAGCTTGTTGTGTAATAGACGGTGGAGCAGGGCTAAATCGTTGTGATGTATCAAAGTATTCAGGTTTTGCCGCTCTCATTGCATTTGCAATATCTGCCCATACTTGTTGTGTTCTCACAGACACATTTCCGTATGCATTATCGATTGGAAAGACGTGTTTGACACCATGATTATTGTCCCAACCAGCCCATTGACCGATAGTAATTTGTGGTGTGCTAATAATAGCCCACATATCTAAGTAGAAATCAGATGTTCCTGTTTTCCCATAAGCTTCTGGGAAAGAGAAATTTAGATATTGTTTAAAGTATTGTGTCGTACCTCCATTGATAGAGTCAGTTAACATACTTCTCATTAAATAAGCTGTATCTTCAGTAAATACTCTATTTTTAGTAGATTGGTGTTCGTAAACGACATTACCTTCTCTGTCTTCAATGCGTTCAATCATATATGCTGGTACATATTCACCGTTATTAGCAAATGTTGTAAAGGCACTTGTTTGTTCTAAAACAGTTGGTCCAGTTGAAAATCCTCCAACAGATGCCGCTTCATTTGCATATTCATTTGCAGGAATAGCTGTAATTCCCATGGCATTCATATATGTATTTGTTTGAATACCTCTTGCAAGCATCGAACCATATAAATGAATAGTTGGATTATTTAGAGATTGTTTCAATGCTTGACGTGCAGAAATAAATTGATTAGATACGCTACCGCTAGCATTTAAAGGGGTCCAGTAAGTACCGTCTTGTTGTAATCTAGAAATTTGCGTATCAGCTAACATCGTTGCTGGATAAATTAAATTATTTTCAATCGCTGGTGCATAAACCAATAAAGGCTTAATTGTAGAACCAGGAGAACGTCTTGTAGCAAATGCGTGGTCAATTTGGGATGTGTTAAAATCTGTTCCCCCGATAAATCCTAAAATTTTACCTGTTTTATTTTCAATAGCAACAGAACCGAGTTGAGGTGGTTCATTTACTGTTGTCGTTTCATTTGTTTCAGGATTTGTGTATGGTGTTTCATAAGTTGGTCCTAATTTTACAGCACTATTTGAAATAGCTGTTTGCATAGCGTTATAAATGTCTTTGTCAATCGTTGAATAGATTTTATAGCCAGATGAAGCTAAAGTATCGGCTGCTCTAAAATAATACTCATTGTATAAGTCAACAGAACTGCTGATTGTTTCCCATGATCTGCCTTCTTTTTCGACTTGCTGTTGCATTAAGATTTCAATGGCTTCTTTATGAATACGTTGATATAAATACGTTTGAGCAGGACGTTGTTTATTTGTTCGTTCGATAAAATCTTGTGAAATATCATAGTTATATGCTTCTTGATAGTCTTGTTCAGAAATGTAACCTTGACGTTTCATAGCATCTAGGACGATTTTCATTTTTTGAATACCGTAAGAAAAATCTTCTTTTTTTGTTCCTGCATTTGTATATGGCGTATAGACATAAGGAGATTGAGGTAAACCGACTAAAAAAGCAGCTTGTGCTAATGTTAAATCTTTGGCAGATTTTCCAAATATACCTTCAGCAGCAGTTTCAATACCGGCAATATTTTGACCGTCACTATTTCTACCAAATGGCGATACATTTAAGTATGCTGTTAAAATTTCGTCTTTTGAAAAATATTTTTCGACACGCATTGCCAATAAAATTTCTTTTGCTTTTCGTGTAAATGTTAATTCATTTGTTAATAATTGCTGTTTAACTAGTTGTTGTGTCAGTGTAGAGCCTCCTGTTTGGCTACTTGCTCCAGACACTTCTTGTAAAGTCGCACGTAAAACGGCTTTAGGTACGATACCATTATGTTCATAAAAATAACTGTCTTCAGTTGCAATAATACCTTTTTTTACGTAATCAGAAATATCTTCTGAAGAAACGATTTTTCGTGTTAAATCGGACTGTACTTCAGAAATCAATTCGCCGTTTTGATAGTATAAGCTAGAAGCTTGATTTAATTGACCTAAACTTGTTTTTAAAGATGTTTCTGAAGGAATATCCGTATGTGAAATAATATTGGCAAAATAACCTAAACCAATCCCTAGTCCACATACACCGAGTAAGACAAGGCCTAGCGTACCAATTAAGATTAGTCTTTGAATGACAGTATAACTAATATTAAAAATAGATTTTCCAGTTTGACTAAATGGACTATTAAAAAATCGTTTGATACGATTAAACAAATTATTTTCGTTCATAAAATACCTCACTTTGCTGACAATTATACCAAAAAAACTTGTTTATGGCTATTCTTTATCAGTTGTTTGATACTGTTTCCAAAGTTGATATAATTGATGCTCATATTTTCCAGTATTACCAGGTACATAGTAAGTTTGATGCTGTAAAGTCGTTGGTAAATATTGTTGAGAAACAAAATGATTTGGATAGTGATGTGGGTATTTATAAGTTAGACCATGCCCACGTTCATTAGCACCTTTATAATGATTGTCTTTTAAATGAGCAGGTATCTCTAGATTTTCAAATAATGCTAAATCAGCCAGTGCCTTATCAATCGCTGTAATACTTGAATTTGATTTAGGTGATAATGCTAAATCAATAACAGCCATAGATAAAGGGATTCTTGCTTCGGGAAAACCTAGTCTTTCTGCTACTTGAACAGCATTGAACGTCCTATCCACAGCTGTAGGGTTTGCCAATCCAATATCCTCGTAAGCAATGACGAGTAATCTTCGAATAATGGATATTAAATCTTGTGATTGAATAAGTCTTGCTAAATAATGCAAAGAAGCATCTACATCGCTACCTCGAATTGATTTTTGAAAGGCTGAAATAGTATCGTAATGAGCATCTCCGTCTTTATCATGTACTAACACTTTTTGTTGTAAGCACTCACTGATAACTTGTGTATCAATATCAATGGTGTTATCAGCATTTTTTTGTGTGGATAGAACTGCTAATTCTAAAGCATTTAAGCATCGACGTAAATCACCATGCGTTGCTGTTGCTAAAAATGTCACAGCATCTTCTGTTATGTTTACGGCATAATTCCCTAAACCGTCTTTAGTATCTGATAAAGTTTTATAAATGGCTTTTTTTATATCTTCTGATGAGAGTGGATATAATTCAAATAGTTGTGTTCTACTACGAATAGCTGGATTAATTGAGATATACGGATTTTCAGTTGTGGCACCAATCAAAATAATAGAGCCTTTTTCTAAGTGAGGAAGTAGAAAATCTTGTTTTACTTTATTTAAACGATGAATTTCATCTAGCAATAAAATAACTGTTCCGCTTAACTTAGCTTCTTCCACAATAACTTCTAAATCTTTTTTGCCGTCTGTTGCAGCATTTAATATTCTAAATGCATATTGTGTTGAACCGGCAATAGCACTGGCAATACTTGTTTTTCCAATACCTGGAGGGCCGTATAAAATCATTGATGATAATCTTTTAGCGTTTACCATACGACGAATGATTTTGTTTTGACCAACGAGATGCTCTTGTCCGACAATATCATCAATATGTGTTGGACGCATCCGAAATGCTAAAGGTTTAACCATGACATACCTCCTATCTTTTCTTGTTAAGTATAACAAATAACCTATAAAAAAACACTTTTATCCTATTGATAAAAAAGAGTTAAACCGAAAGTATCGATTTAACTCACTGGTAGTCTATTTTAGTGTGATGCACACTGTTTAACAAAATCTTCGAATAAGGCACGAGATTGTTCATGATGTTCTTGTAATAAGATTTCAGGGTGCCATTGCACAGCTAATAAGTATTGGCTATTATTTTCCCATTCAAACGCTTCGATAAATCCATCTGGTGAAAAAGCCGTTGCACGTAAAGAGGAACCAAGTGTTTTAACAGCTTGATGATGAAAGGTATTCACATATGTTGTTTCTGTTTGCCAGATACGATGTAATAAACTATCTTTTTCGATAGATAAACTATGTGCAACATAATGAGGATCTGTTTTTTGTAAGTGTTGAATGGTTGAGTTTGTTTGTTTATGAATATCTTGGTAAAGAGAACCTCCTAAAAATACATTTACAAGTTGTAATCCTCTACATATTGCAAAAACAGGTTTATTTTGTTTTAGTGCTTCTTCTAAAAGCGAAAATTCGAATGCATCTCGAATGGGTAAAGTAGTACCTAACTCTAAAATAGGTTCTTCTCCATAATAGCTAGGAGAAATATCTTGACCACCTGCTAAAATCAATCCGTCAATAGCATTTATATAATCTTTTGCATGTTTAGAATCTTGAATGGGTAACATAACAGGAAGTCCACCAGCTTGACAGACACCTTTTACAAAATTGAGGGGTGTATACGCAATCCCTAAATTATTGATCAATGTTGTGTCGTTTGTGAGCTGATTTCCGGCAATGCCAATTATTACTGGTTTTGTCATGGAATGACCTCCTAAATTAAAATAGTATGAGAATATCATACACGATTATAAAAATAATGCAACTAAAGTATGATGAATTGATACAAAAAAAGTGTATACTTTTTAATGAAGAAAGGGAGCGAGAAATATGCAAAATATCAGTCAAGCATTAAATATTGCTTATACACTTAGAGAAAAATTAGTTATAACAAAAAATATATTATCATCCGCGAAAAATTGGGGAATATACGATTTATGGTCTGGTGGTTTTTTCACATCTCTGGTAAAACGTGAAAAAATGGATAATGCTTATAAAGACTTAAAAGAAGTAGAAAAATTATGCAATGAATTATCCTCTTATTTAAATGGAATTACTTTAACACTTAGTCCAAATATGCTCAATGCCGATAAAAATAGAGGGTGGGATATTTGGTTTGATAATCTATTTACAGATTTCAAGGTTCAAAGAGATATTAAAAATACTCTTGAAAAAGTGTGTGATTTGCAAGATGAAGTTGAGGATATTATTGATATTTTAACAGAAAACTTGAAAAAGCAGTCTTAAAATTTAGACTGCTTTTTTTTGTGTTTGTATCCAAAAGGAACTTTTGATTCAGTTTTTTGTCGAATGCGTTCAATATTAGAACGGTGTCGATAAATGATAAATACTGTTAATGAAAAACAAAAAATTGTAAAAATAGTATCTTGTAAAAATAAAGAAGCTAAACTTAATAAAAATGCTGTTAACATACTTGATAAACTAACCATACGTGAAAAGTAGAGTAAGATTAAAAATAATAAAATACCACTTAAAAGAAAAAATGGATAAATGGCAAGGATAACACCTGCGCTTGTTGCTACTGCTTTTCCACCTCTAAAATTGGCAAAAAGAGAAAATGTATGTCCTAAAATAGCAAATAATCCAATGATTAAAGGATTGATATCTGTTTTAATAAAAAAGTTAGCTAATAATGTTGGAATCGTACCTTTTAAGATGTCTATAAGAAGTACAATAATGCCTGCTTTTTTTCCTAAAACACGGAAGGTATTGGTGGAACCACTATTTCCACTGCCGTGTTCTCTAATGTCTATTTGGTAAAAATACTTTCCTATCCAAATACCAGATGGGATAGAGCCCAGTAAGTAGGCTAAAAGAATAAAAATAATGACCATGTAAGGCTCCTTTGCGTCATGATGTGCTGGAATTAGTGTAGCATTTTTTAAATAAAAAGAAAAGTCATACTTCAGTCTTTTGGCTGATGTTATCAAGTCTTTTGAAATGTATACTTGAATAGTATATAATTATAAAAAAAGAAAAGGAGAATATTATCATGGTATGGTTAATTATTTTAGGTATCGTCGCAATCGTTGTTTTGTGGGGTATCGCAACATATAATGGTTTAGTAAAATCAAGAGGTTGGATTAAAGAAGCATGGGCACAAGTAGACGTTCAATTAAAACGTCGTAATGATTTAATTCCAAATGTAGTGTCAACAGTAAAAGGATATGCAAAACATGAGCAAGAAACATTAGAAAAAGTGATTGCTGCACGTAATCAATTAGTGAACATGCAAGGTGCAACACCACAAGAAATTATGGAGACATCTAATCAAATTACAGGTGCATTAAAATCTATTTTTGCATTAAGTGAGTCTTATCCTGAATTAAAAGCAAATCAAAATTTCTTATCCTTACAAGAAGAATTAACAAATACAGAAAATAAAATTGCTTACTCAAGACAACTATATAATTCAAGTGTTGTCAATTACAATATTAAAGTACAATCTATTCCAACAAATATTATTGCTTCTATTGGTGGTTTTAAAGAAGAAAGTGTTCTTGAAACACCACAAGAAGAAAGAAATGTTCCAAAAGTATCATTCGATTAGAGGAAACGTATGTTACATCAACAAATTATACAAAATAAGAGAAAAACAATTCTTGTTTTACTTGTTTATACATTGTTATTTTTAACAGTTGGTATTGCTATTGGATACTTTATGTTTGATGATATTTTAATTGGTACAATAATTGCTACTGTATTAGGTGGCATATATGCTATTGCTATGCTTTCTCAGTCAACGGAAATTGTATTGAAAAGAAATCATGCACATCAAATAACCGAAGAAATGTATCCAATGTTATGGCATATTGTTGAAGATATGGCGATTGTGGCACAAGTACCTATGCCAAGTGTTCATGTCATTCAAGATGATTCACCAAATGCATTTGCTACAGGTATGTCACCAGATAAAGCAGCAGTAGCTGTTACAACGGGATTGTTAAAACGACTAAATCGTGAAGAATTAGAAGGTGTCATTGCACATGAATTTTCACATATCAAAAATTATGATGTTCGTTTACAAACAATTTTAGTTGCATTAGGAACAGCCATTGCATTATTAATTCAATTTAGTTCCTATGGCATGCGATTTGGTGGTAGACATAAGTCTAATAATAATGATAAAAATAGTGTACTCGGTATTGTTTTATTCATTGTGTCGATATTAGCGATTTTTTTAGCACCGTTATTATCAACACTTACGCAATTAGCTTTGTCGAGAAATCGAGAATATTTAGCAGATGCAACGGCGGTTTCGTTTACAAGAAACCCTCAAGGTCTTATATCTGCTTTACAAATTATTTCTCAATCACCTGATATGAAAGGTGTTGACCCACAAAGTGCAGCCTTATATATTGCGTCACCAATACATAAAAAAGAAAAAGATTCTCTGTTTGCGACACATCCGTCAACAGCCAATCGTATTGCTAGATTAAGAAATATGTAATAAAAAGCCCTTTGATAGTCACTGACTGTCAAAGGGCTTTTTCATATGTTGCTGAGATTTTACATAGTCTTTTTTCCATGAGTGTGGAGATTGGTTAAAAAATTTTTTAAAAGCAGCCGAGAAATTAAATTGGTTTGAATAGCCGACAGCTTCTGCGATAGATGCGATACTATCATTTGTGTGTTTTAGTAAATCGCATGAACGAATTAGTCGATAATGTATTAAAAACTGCTGGGGTGTCATGTTCATATTTTCTTTAAATAATCGACTGAAATAAGAGCGATTTAGATGACAATGTGCGGCAATATCCTCAATACAAATATTTTCAGCATAATGCTGTTCAATATATTGGAGTGCTTCGGTAATATATAAATCATTAGCGGTATATTCTGGCACGTTTACTTGATTGGTTGCAAGTGATATGAGAGCATCCATAAAAAGATACACATGTGCAATGATATTGGCGCTGTATAATTGATAATGTTGAAAAATATATTCCATTTCTTTATAGACATCATTTTCAGTAGGTGGTAATGGTTGTGTGAAAATATATTCTGTATCCATTAAATGAGCTTTTTTGAAATAGTGTTCGGCTTTTAATCCGTCTAGTTCAATCCAAATGTATGTCCAAGGATCATCTTTATCGGCTTCGTAGCTACAAATTGTATTTGGAGGAATTAAAAATCCTTGTCCGGCATTTAAATGATATTCTTTTTGTTTTTCTGTTTGGAAAAAGGTACCTTTACCAGAGATAATGTAATGAAATAAATAATGTTGTTTAATAGATGGACCAAAAGAGTGGAGTGGTTCACATGCTTCTTTTCCAAATTGAATTGGATATAAATCAACATAAGAATGATTATTGAAAATGTGAAATGTGGCATTGTTTGACATAGATAATCCCCTTTCTTGAAAACGTTATCTGTAAATAGTATATCATTTATATGAAGATTTGACAAAATATATAAAAAAGAGCATAAAATGGTCTTTGGTCATATATTAGAGTCACGTCATCGTATCGTGTAGAAAGCGTTTTTATATTATAGTAAAGATACAAATAAATGAAATTCTTTGTTTGTAATTTTTAATGAAGTGGAAGGGAAAAATTATGAGAAAAATAATGTCTTATATTGGTGCTATTTCAGCAACAGTTATGTTGGCAGCATGTGGGAATGGTGCACAAAATACATCGAATAAAACAGAATCAGAATCTAGTGGTACAAAATCAGAAATCACTTATGCAATTTGGGATTCAGGACAAGAAAAAGGATTGAGAAAAATTGCAGATAAGTTTGAAGAAAAAAATAAAGATATTAAAGTTAAAATACAAGTAGTGAATTGGGATGCGTATTGGACAATGTTAGAAGCAGGTGCAACAGGAGGCACATTGCCAGATACATTCTGGATGCATTCAAATGAAATTTACCGTTATGGTTCAAATAATATGTTATTGGGTTTAGATGATTATTTAGCAAAAAGTAAAGATGCTAAATTGGAGAATTTTCCAGAGGGGTTAAATAAAATTTATAATGTTGGCGGTAAACAATATGCTGTACCGAAAGATTATGACACGATTGGTCTATGGTATAACAAAAAAATGTTCGATGAAGCAGGCGTTGCTTATCCAGATGAGTCATGGGATTGGAATAAATTATATGAAGTAGCTAAAAAATTAACAAAAGAAGATGGTAGTCAATATGGATTTTTAGCACCTTTACATAATCAAGAAGGTTTTTATAATTTTATTTATCAAAACGATGGAACAGTAATTACACCTGATAAAAAATCAGGGTATGACAATCCAAAAACAATTCAAGCTTTAGAATATTACATGCGTTTTGTGAAAGAAAAATTATCTCCAGAAATTACAGATGACAAAAAACGTGCAGAAGCACTTCAAAATGGTCAAGTTGCTATGGCGTTATTCGGTTCATGGAATTTAAGTTCATTTAATGATAATGAATACATTAAAAATAATTTTGATATTGCTGTATTACCAAAAGGAAACACAGGTAAACGTGTGACAATTTTCAATGGATTAGGAAACGCTATTTCTGCCAACACAAAACATAAAGAAGCATCTTGGAAATGGGTTGAATTTTTAAGTTCAAAAGAAGGTCAAGATATGCAAGCAAGTTTAGGTGTAGCGATTTCTGCTTATAAAGGGGCAGCGACAACTTGGGTAGATTCAAATAAAAATTTCCATATTAAATCCTTTATTGATATGGTAGATGATGCACAAATTAGACCTTATTCTAATTCAACATCAAAATGGGAAGAAAAATCTTATGAATTATTAAAACCTGCTTACTTAGGACAAAAAACAGTTGAAGAAGCATGTAAAGATGTTGCTAAAATGATGAATGAAGAACTTTCTTCTGAAAAATAAGCATAGATAAATATGGAAGAAGACAGCAACTGTTTAAAGTCAATGTCTTCTTCCTTTTTATAACAGGCTTTGTTGAAAGTGAGGAAAAATCGATAATGAAAAAAAGAAATAAAAAGTGGAACGAATACTTTTGGGGATGGTTTCTCGTAGCACCGACAATTATCGGACTAATCATTTTAAATATTATACCTATTTTTGAAACATTACGTATGAGTTTTTTTAAGAGTGGTGATTTTGGGAAAAATAATATTTTTGTTGGATTGGATAATTATAAACGTTTATTTGAAGATACTCAAGTATGGCAAGCAACGTGGAATACAATTCAATATACACTCTTGGTCGTACCGATAACAGTTATCTTTGCTCTTATTTTAGCAACACTTTTAAATTCTAAATTAAAAGGGAAACATGTATATAGAACGATTTATTTTTTACCTATGGTTGCTGCACCAGCTGCGGTTACAATGGTTTGGAAATGGCTTTATAATACTGATTTTGGACTAATCAATTACCTTTTGAAACAAATTGGATTAGGACCTGTGAACTGGGTAGAAGATCCAACGATTGCTATTTATTCAATCGCTATTATTGGTATTTGGAGTACTGTGGGGTATAGCATGATTTTAATTTTAGCTGGTTTACAAGAAATTCCGAAAGACTTCTATGAGGCAGCAAAAATAGATGGTGCAAGTGCCACGAAACAGTTTTTTCATATCACGTTACCACTTGTATCGCCAACCTTATTTTTTGTTGTTGTAACAAGTATTATTCAAGCAATGCAAGTGTTTGATTCAATTTATATGATGGAGAGTGTGACAAGTCCTGCTTATGATAAGACTGTTTCATTAGTTTATTTATTCTATAACAATTCATTTAAATATGCAGATAAAGGCTATGGTTCAGCTATTGTAATGTTGTTATTAGCCATTATTTTGATTATTACAGTTATTCAAATGAAAGCACAGAAAAAATGGGTAAACTATATGTAGAGGAGGTAAATAATGAAAAAATATTATACATCAATACTGACACATGCTTTTTTAATCTTTGTTGCTTTAGGCATGATCGTACCATTTATTTGGATGGTATTGACATCATTTAAAACAGTGACAGAATCTACACAAATGAATCCATTTCAATTATTTCCTAGTCAATTAAGAACAGAGAATTATACAGAAGTCATTCGTTCTAATAATTTTATTATGCTGTATTTTAATACGATTATGATGATGTTATGGAGAATTATTAGTTCTGTTTTATTCAGTGCAATGGCGGCATATGCTTTTGCACGATTAGAATTTCCAGGACGTAATCTGTTATTCGGTTTAGTGCTATTTCAAATGATGGTACCAAGTCAATTATTTGTTATTCCACAATATTTAATGATTAATCAATTAGGTATGCGTAACACAATTTTTGCCTTAGTCTTTCCTGGATTGGTAAGTGCATTTGGTACATTTTTATTAAGACAATTTTTCATGGGATTGCCTAAGGAATTAGAGGAAGCAGCCAGATTAGACGGCTGTAATATTGGACAAACTTTTTTCAAAGTTATGTTACCTTTAGCCAAATCTGGTCTAATTGCACTAGGTATTTTTACAGCATTATTTGCCTTTAAAGATTTATTGTGGCCCTTAATTGTGAATTCTGATGCAAGTGCAGCAACGCTTTCTTCGGCGCTTTCTAAAATACAGGGTGCATACTCTGTGAATTATCCACAGTTGATGGCAGCATCGGTGTTAGCTATTTGGCCAATGGTTATTATTTATATTTTATTTCAAAAACAATTTATTCAAGGGATTGCTACATCAGGTAGTAAATTATAGAGATAAGGAAGAAAAAAATGTCAATTTCTGTTCAGCTAGAAAACAAAGAATTTCATTTATATAATGACGAAATAAGCTATATAATGCATCTTTTACCAAATGGGCATATTGGACATTTGTATTATGGAAAAAGAGTAAGTGAAAAAAAATCATATCAACATTTATTTCAGGGAGTATCAAGACCTTTAGGAGCATGTGTTTTTGATGATGACGACACATTTTCTTTACACTATACAAAACAAGAATATGCTTGTTATGGTACAACGGATTTTGGATTACCAGCTTTTTCATTACGTCAATCAGATGGTAGTACATTATCGGATTTTAAGTATAGAGAGCATCGTGTTTTACAAGGGAAACCGCATATAAAGGGGTTGCCACACACATATACAAATGATGATTTAGAAGCGCAAACATTAGAAATTATTTTAGAAGATAATATCTCAAGTACGATATTGTATTTATATTATACTATTTTTGAAAAATATCCTGTTATTACTAGACATGCCTCATTTGAACAGCTTGGACAAGAAAGTGTATCGATTGAAAAGGCGATGAGTATCTGTTTAGATTTGCCAGATTCTGTATATGAATGGATGCACTTAGACGGTGCATGGGGAAGGGAAAGACATCTCATCACTTCTAAACTTCAATCGGGGAATCAGTCTATTTATAGCTTAAAAGGAGCGAGTAGTTCAGAACATAATCCGTTTATTGCATTAAAAAGACCGTATACAACAGAAGATATAGGAGAAGCCATAGGATGCTCTCTTGTATATAGTGGCAACTTTTATGCAGGAATAGATGTCAAAACACATGGTATCAGTCGTTTGTTAATGGGGATTCATTCAGATTATTTTTGTTGGGAGTTAAAACCTAATGAACGTTTTGATACACCAGAGGTTGTACTAGTTTATTCAGATTGTGGATTAAATAAAATGAGTCAAATTTACCATGCTTTTTATCGAGAACATTTGATAAGAGGTACTTGGAAAGAAAAACCTCGTCCAGTATTATTAAACAATTGGGAAGCGATGTCCTTTGATTTTGATGAATCGAGTATTCTAGCTTTAGTAGATGAAGCAAAACAAGTAGGTATGGAGTTGTTTGTACTAGATGATGGTTGGTTTGGACATCGTAATCATGATGCATCAGGATTAGGGGATTGGACTGTTAATAAAGAAAAATTACCAAATGGCTTAGAGAGTATTATTTCTCATGTTCATTCATTAGATATGATGTTTGGTTTATGGATTGAACCGGAAATGGTTAATAAAGATAGTTTACTTTATCGAGAGCATCCGGATTGGATAGTACATCATCCGAATAGACGACAATCTCCATCAAGACATCAACACACACTTGACTTATCTAGAGAAGATGTCTATCAAAATATTTATAAGCAACTACATACTTTATTATCTACGAACCAAATCGACTATATTAAATGGGATATGAATCGATATATGACTGAAACATATAGTCTATATTATGATGCACGTCATCAAGGTGAACTTTTCCACCGATATATATTAAACGTCTATCGTTTATATGAGGCACTTACAACAGAATTTCCGCATGTTTTATTTGAATCTTGTGCAAGTGGAGGTGCTAGATTTGATGCTGGTATGCTTTATTATGCTCCTCAAACTTGGACAAGTGATAATACGGATGCTATTGAAAGATTGTTTATTCAATATGGGACGTCTATGGTTTATCCGCTTGTCAGTATGGGATGTCATGTGTCGGAAGTACCTAATCAGCAAGTTAATCGTGTAACACCGTTACACACAAGAGCAAATGTTGCTTTTTTTGGTAATTTTGGATACGAATTAGATTTATCTAAATTAACCGTAGAAGAGAAAAATAGTGTGCGAGAGCATATACAATTTTATAAAACATATCGTGATGTTTTTCAAAAGGGAACATTTTATCGTCTGTTATCGCCATATACAGATATAGATACAGCTTGGCAAGTTATATCAGAAGATAAAAAAACAGTAATTGTTGGATATTACCAGCAATTAACGAGAGCAAATAGAGGGTTTAGACGATTTGTTTTAAAAGGAGTATCTCCGGAGAAAATGTATCAATGTCAAAAAGGTGTTTTTTACGGTAATGAACTAATGTGTGTAGGTTTACCAATAGATAATCAAGAGCATGACACAGATTTTTCATCTGTTTTATATGTTTTAAAAGAAATAGAAGAATAAAGGAGTATATTATGGCAACATTATCATTAAAACATATCCATAAACGATATGAGAATGGGTATCACGCCGTCGATAATTTTAATTTAGAAGTTCAAGATAAAGAATTTATTGCATTAGTTGGTCCTTCAGGGTGTGGTAAATCAACTTTATTAAGAATGATTGCAGGATTAGAAGATATTTCTGAGGGGGAATTTTATATTGATGATTTATGTGTGAATGATGTTGAACCTAAAGATAGAGATATTGCAATGGTATTTCAGTCATATGCTTTATATCCACATATGACTGTCTATGATAATATGGCGTTTGCTTTAAAACTGAAAAAAATAAGTAAAGACGAAATAGATAGAAAATTAAAAGAAACAGCACAAATTTTAGGTTTAGAAAATTTATTAGATAGAAAACCTAAGGCTTTATCTGGTGGACAAAGACAACGTGTGGCACTGGGACGCGCGATTGTTCGTTCTCCAAAAGTCTTTTTAATGGATGAACCTCTTTCTAATTTAGATGCGAAATTACGTGGAGATATGAGAACGGAGATTATCCGTATTCATAATGATTTACAAGCTACAACCATTTATGTTACGCATGACCAAACAGAAGCGATGACAATGGCACATCGTTTAGTCGTTATGAAAGCAGGTGTGATACAACAAATTGGGACACCAAAAGAGATTTATGATTTTCCAATCAATTTATTTGTTGCAGGATTTATTGGTGCTCCTACGATGAATTTTATTGAAGGAACACTTGAAAAAGGTTGTTTTAAAGTAGATGAAACAATTTCTTTAGAGTTACCTTTGGCACAATATCAACAATTAAAAGAAAAGGGTTATGAAAATAAACCAATAGTATTAGGGATTCGTCCAGAAAGTTTATCTAATGATCCATTTGTGATGCAAACTTATGAAAAAGCAATGATAACGTCAAACGTTATGGTAGCTGAATTACTTGGTGCTGAATATATTGTGCATACGCAAATCGGTTGTCAAAAGATAAAAGCAATTGTACATAGTAGACAACATATTCAAATGGATCAAGAGATTACCTTGGCATTCGATATGAATAAGGCACATTATTTTGATAAGAATACAGAACAAAATATTTTGTTATCATAACGATATTTATTAGAAAGAGAGGGATAACGATGAAAAAATGGGTGTTGAAAATAGGTGTAGTAGCACTGGTGGGTTTATCTTGTGTATCCAAACAATCCAATGTATATGCACAGTCTAGCGAAAAATTAGTAGAGTCAAATGTTTTATTGGGAAAAATACCAACGTCCAATGCAACTACGAAAATTGGTTCTGGTGATTCTACAACACCGCAAGTTCAGATTTTAAATCCAGAAGGAGCTACTGACGGGCAAATTAGTCAATCAGATGATGCGATGTCTACAAAAGTGATTGTAGGGAATGAAGTTGGTGGAGATGATAATGGATATAATCAATGGCAACATGTATATTTGCAATACGATTTAGAAAAAATAAGAGAGTTAAAACGATTAAAATTATATCGGAATAGTTATCCAAATGCTGTATCTACGTTTAAAGATGTGAAAATAGAAGTATCTCAAACTGCAGATTTTAAACAATCAACGACGGTATTTAACACAACAGATGTCATTGAAACGCCTGAAACAAAAGAAAAACCACAAATTGTAGATTTAGAAAATCCTATTCAAGCGAGATACATTCGTATTTGGGGGAAAGGGCATTATATTCAAAATACGAATAGCTCATGGAAAGGATACAGTAATGGCATATTGTTTTCAGAAATTGAAGCTATTGCGAATGTACCTGAATCTGAAGTGGTTGTGCCAAAAGAGTTAGAATTGCGTAATATAGCTCTTGGAAAACTTCCTTTTGTGAAAGGGTTAACACCCGTAGATATTGAAAAGATAAGTGATGGTAAACTGAATACAGGGTATGCTATTCATCAGACACCTGGAGAAAATCAACTTCAATTTGAATATAAGAATGTATATCAAATCAAAGAAGTTCATTTTAAATTAGAAGAGGGAACATATAAACATGTTAAAATAGAGGTAAGCTCTTCTCCAACATCACTTGGAACAACTATTTTTTCCAAACAGCAATTTACCCAAGGGAAAGATATAGAGAAAGTTATTTTAGATAAAGCGTTATCTGGGAAAATTGTGCGATTTACTGTTGAAAAAGATGCACAGTCACCTGTTAAATATAATGAAGTTGAAATTTTAGCATCAGGAAAGGATTTTGATGAAACAAGACCAGACTATATGATGCCAGAAACACCTTATAATAAACTAGTTTGGTCAGATGAATTTAACGAAGATACTATTGATGAAAGTAAGTGGCAAATTATTGATGGTATGGTAAATCATGCTGCTATTTATAATCGTAAAGCAGTTAGTATTGTGAAAGACGGAGATAATAGTTATTTAGCGATTAACAGTCGTAATTATAATAGTACACAAGCGCTTATTGATGCAGTTGGTATTGATAGATATACAAAAGATAATATTCCAAGTAAAGTAACATGGTCGTCGGGTCGTCTTGAATCTAAAGATAAATTTTCGTTTCAATTTGGGCGTGTAGCTGTTAGAGCAAAAGTGAATGATTCAAAAGGGATTTGGCCAGCTATTTGGAAGATGAAACAGGACATGATGAAATTGATATTTTAGAGTATTTAGGTCAAGATTCATGGGATGCTTGGACAACCAATCATTATGGTATTTTAGCTAAAAACAAAGGTTCACATGGAGTACCGACAAAAAATTATGAAGCGTGGAGTCAAGCATTTCATGTATATGAAGTAGAATGGTCACCAACACATATTTCATGGTACATAGATGGTAAAAAAGTGTTTACATCTACTCAAGGACAAGAGTTAGATAGTATGCATCATCGTCCAATGTTTCCGATTTTAGAAACACAAGTTGGTGACGGTTGGGTTGGTGATGTCGATTATAGCAAACGTTTAACAAAACAAGACAGTAATTATTTGATTGACTGGATAAGAGTGTATCAAACAGAAGATGCACCGATAACACGATTTGATAATCTTGATACACCAAATGAATCAACACCATACCATATTCGTCCAATCGTTAAAACGGACGGTCTAACCTTTGTGTCACATGGTGAACAACAATATGAAAATAAAAATAATTTCTTCTATGGTGGACAACCACGATATGAAAATAGTCGATTGTATGTAAAAGAAGGATCAGAAAATCAATCGCTTATTTATAAAGTAAATGGTGTTAAAGATGTGCATTTAACGACTTATTATCAAACATTAAGTGATGTTTCTCAATATAATTCTAGAGCATGGGCAAATGAAGGTGCATCTATTCGATCAACTGTTGTTCAAAAAGATTCATTAGATTTTAAAATTGAAACATCATTAAATGGAAAAGATTGGACGCCGTATCAATCATTACGTGTTGTTGATAATTTTGTAGATGCTTATCCAGCCTATGCACGAACAACATTTGATGCGTATGATTTGCCGAGTGGAACAAAATATGTAAAAGTTATTTTCCCGAATTACAAAGGTGCAATGTATACTTTGAGAAATGGATCTGTTCAATCGGTTAAACATACTGATATTCAATTAGCAAAAGTTACTTTTTTAACAGATAATATTATAGATAAGTCTGATTTAGAAGCATTGAAAAATAAAGTAGAGGCATTGGAAAAAGATTCGTACATAAGTGGAATGGAGAAACTAGAACAAGTTTTAAAACAAGCAAAAAATGTACTATCATTATCAACAGCTACTCAAGAAGATATAGATGATGTGACAAAGCAATTAGAAGAGGCACTTGGACAACTTATTGAAAAAAAAGTGTTTATGTTAATAGATAAAAAAGTAACGGTTACAACAGCTAAAACGGAAAAAACAGATGACCTCTCTTTTGTAGTGAAAGATGCGACAGAAGAATTAGAAAAACAATTTGATAAGCAAGTAGATATATACGATATGTATTTTGTATCAAATAAAACAAAAGAAAAAGTATCGTTTGAACAAGAAGCACATGTTAGTGTCATGAAAAAAGATGACCGTAAAGTAGAACAAGTCTATTTCTTAAATGGGGATAAAAAAGAACCAATACCTTTTACTGTTACAGATAAAGAAATCTTATTTACTGTTAAACATTTTAGTCATTATGCAGTGGTTTATAATGAAGGTAAAACGAAAAAACCATTTGCTATCAAATCAGAAATTACTAAGTCAAATACAGTGTCCATGAGTAGTTCTTTATTAAAAAATAAAGTTTCTGAAGAGAGAAAGTTACCGAAAACAAATGAAGAAAAATCTTATGTAGGTGTACTCATTGGTAGTTTATTATTAGGATTAGGATGCTTTGTTTTTAAAGTAAAGGATAATAGAATTTAACATATATACATATATAAAAAGGATTGATATGATAATGTATCAATCCTTTTTATGATGCTTTATGTTATAAAGTTAAAATAGTTTGTTTTTATTTTATACAGGATTGATGAAAGAGTATGTTTTTAAAAGTATATGCCTTTCCCGATATCTCAAAAAGTGGTATGATAAAAAAGAGTATAAATTTTTAAGATAGAGGTAAAAAAATGACCGTAACTGTTCAAGAGCTAGTGAATACATTAAGATTGAAGGTACAGCATGGGGAGGCATTTTTAGAAAGACATATTTTTACTAGTGAATTATCTAGGCCGGGTGTTGAATTAACGGGATACTTTGAATATTATGATGAGCGACGTATCCAAGTCCTAGGAATGACTGAAATATCGTTTATTCAAAAATTAGATAAACAAGAAGCACTTGATGTTATGAGAAAATTATGTGCGCATGAAACACCTGCATTTATTATTGCACGTAATTTAGAAGCACCGATGTGTTTAGTAGAAGCTGCTGAAAAGGCGTGTATTCCGATTTTACAAACATCAAGTAAGACAACGAGCGTCATTAGTAATTTAACCAATTATTTAGAAAGTAAATTAGCAGAGCGTGTTTCTATGCACGGTGTGTTTATTGATATATTTGGTGTTGGTGTATTGCTTACAGGAGATAGCGGTGTTGGAAAAAGCGAGACAGCTCTTGAGTTGTTACAACAAGGGCACCGTTTAGTTGCAGATGATAGAGTTGATTTTTATCAAGTGGATGAGTTAACGCTTATTGGAGAGTCTCCGAGTATTTTGAAAAATTTATTAGAAGTACGCGGTATTGGTATTATTGATGTGATGACATTATTTGGTGTCGGTTCTGTTCGTGATACGAAAAAATTAGATTTAATTGTTAGACTTGAAGTGTGGAATGAACATAAAACATTTGATCGATTAGGGAATGGGCAACAAAGAGTTCGTATTTTAGACGTAGATGTGCCACAAATTTCTATTCCAGTTAAAATGGGACGTAATTTAGCGAATATTGTTGAAGTAGCAACGATGAATTATCGTGCTAAAGGAATGGGATTTGATGCAACAGAAGTTTTTCAAAATAATTTAAATAAACTTATTCAAGAAAATACAAAAAATTAAGGAGATTATAATGACATCATTAGCTATAAATCCAGAAATTGTATCTTTTTTTGGCCTGTCTATTCGTTGGTATGCCGTCATTATGGTATCCGGTGCTTTTTTAGCAACTATTCTATCAAATAGAGAAGGACAACGAAAAGGACTTCCAAAAGATTTTTTTACAGATTTAGTGTACTATTTATTTCCAGTTGGAATTTTAGGGGCACGTATTTATTATGTCGTCTTTAAATTTGAAGATTATCAACATGATTTATTACGTATCTTTTATATATGGGAAGGTGGCCTAGCCATTTATGGAGGATTGCTTGCTGGTATTGCCTTTTTATATTGGTATGCTAAGAAATTTAATATACCAACTTTTATTTTGCTAGATATTATTACACCGGGTGTGTTATTGGCACAAGCGATAGGAAGGTGGGGTAACTTTGTCAATCAAGAAGCTTATGGTGCCCCAGTTACACGTGCTTATTTAGAGCAACTACATTTGCCTAACTTTATTATTGAGCAAATGAATGTGAATGGACAGTATTATCAACCAACTTTTTTATATGAATCTGTTTTAAGTGTGATTGGCTTTGTGTTGTTAATGGTGCTTCGCCGAAAACTAAAAGGATTAAAAATTGGAGATACGACACTGTTTTATGTTATTTGGTATGGTATAGAGCGTTTCTTTGTAGAGGGTATGCGTTCAGATAGTTTATGGTTAGGGCCATTAAGAGTATCTCAAGCATTATCACTTGTATTAGTGGTTTTATCCATCTGTATGTATGTATATCGTCATCGTAAAGATGTATCGCTCTATGAAATGTATCAGTATGAAAACCAGTTAGGAAGTGTGTAGATGAAACAAAAGATTGCTGTATTAGGTGCTGGTTCTTGGGGAACGGCATTGGCGACTTGTTTAGTCGAAAATGGGCATGATGTATGTTTGTGGGGAAACAATCAAGATGATATTGATTGTATCAATGAATACCATAAAAATGAAAGATATTTAAAAGATATTTTATTGCCTGAACAATTAAGAGCTACTATAAATTTGAATGAAGCACTTGAACAGGTGGATTGTATTTTATTTGTTGTGCCTACAAATGCTATTCGACAAGTAGCACAACAAGTGAATATGGCTATAACGTCTAAACCTTACATTGTACATGCAAGTAAAGGTTTGGAGCAAGGTAGCCATAAACGTATTTCGCAAATTTTATCAGAAACATTAGATAAAGATGTGTATAAGGATATTGTGGTGTTGTCTGGGCCAAGTCATGCAGAAGAAGTGGCTAGAAAAGATTTAACGACGATTACGGCTGCGTGTCAAAATAATCAATCGGCAAAATATGTACAATCATTGTTTATGAATAAGTATTTTAGAATTTACACAAATGAAGATGTTGTCGGTGTTGAATATGGAGCAGCTTTAAAAAATATTATTGCATTAGGTGCTGGTATTGTAGCTGGACTAGGATATGGTGACAATGCCAAAGCAGCACTTGTGACGAGAGGACTTGCTGAAATTACGAGATTTGGTATGTATTTTGGTGCAGAACCATTAACATTTATCGGATTAAGTGGTGTTGGTGATTTAATTGTGACATGTACGAGCGTGCATTCGAGAAATTGGCAATTAGGTTACCGATTAGGAAAAGGTCTTTCTTTACAAGAAGCAATGGAAGAAATTGATATGGCAGTTGAAGGTGTTTGGACAACGAAAGCAACTTATGAAATTGCACATCAAGAACAAATAGATATGCCGATTACAAAGGCAATTTATGAAGTGCTATACCATAATAAAAATGTGAAGCAAGCGATTGTTGAATTGATGGCACGAGATGGAAAAAGTGAAGAAATAAAGGAGATATCATGATGAAAAAAGTGAAAAAAGCGATTATTCCAGCCGCTGGATCAGGGACACGTTTATTACCGGCTACAAAAGCAATGGCAAAGGAAATGATGCCAATTGTTGATAAACCAACTATTCAACTGATTGTGGAAGAAGCTGTTGCATCTGGTATAGAAGATATTTTAATTATTACTGGTAAAGGTAAACGACCTATTGAAGATCATTTTGATGCAAATATTGAATTAGAAGCAACATTGCGTGAAAAAGGTAAATATGATTTGTTGAAACTAGTGGAATCAACATCAGGCGCTAATATTTATTTTGTACGTCAACCGTATCCAAAAGGATTAGGAGATGCTGTTTTACAAGCTAAAGCATTTGTTGGTGATGAACCTTTTGTTGTATTATTAGGTGACGATATTATGCATGATGAGGTACCATTAACAAAACAGTTGATTGATAGCTATGAAAAAACACATACAGCACAAATTGCTGTCATGGAAGTTGAACCGCACCAAACAGGTAGTTATGGCATTATTGATGTCGATTCTGAATTAGAAGAAGGTTTATACAATGTGAAACGCTTTGTAGAAAAACCAAAACCTGAAGAAGCTCCAAGTAATTTAGCGATTATTGGACGTTATTTATTAACGCCAGAAATTTTTGAAATTTTAGAAACATTGGAACCAGGTGTTGGAGGAGAAATTCAACTAACGGATGCGATTGACCGTTTAAATCGTACACATCGTGTTTTTGCAAAAGTATTCCGTGGGATTCGTTATGATACAGGGAATAAATTAGGCTTAATTACGACGAATATTCAATATGGTTTATCTCACCCGGAAGTCAAAGAAGGATTGAAAGAATATATCATTCAATTAGGTAAAATTTTAGAACAAGAAAATTAAGGAGTATATATGGATAAAATATTTGATGTCATTATTATTGGTGCGGGTCCTGGAGGGATGACGGCGGCATTATATGCTTCACGTGCCAATTTATCAGTGCTGATGTTAGAACGCGGTGTTCCAGGAGGAGAAATGCTGAATACATCAGAAATTGAAAATTACCCTGGATATGTGTCTATTTTAGGCCCAGATTTAGCAAATAAAATGTATGAAAGTGCGATGCACTTTGGTGCAGAATATGCTTATGGAGATGTGACAGACATTACACTCGAAGAGGATATAAAAGTCGTTCATGCAGGTAAAAAAACATACCGTGCTTATGCTATTATTATTGCGACAGGATCACATCATCGTTTATTAGGTGTTGATGGAGAAAGTCAATATAGCGGCCGAGGTGTTAGCTATTGTGCTGTTTGTGACGGTGCATTTTTCAAAGATAAAGAATTGATTGTTGTTGGTGGAGGAGATTCTGCTGTTGAAGAAGGTACATATTTGACGCAGTTTGCATCAAAAGTAAGTATTGTACATCGTCGTGATGCATTACGTGCACAAAAGATTTTACAAGATAGAGCTTTTAAAAATGATAAAATAACATTTATTTGGGATAGTGTTGTTGAAGAAATTTTAGGAGAAGATAATGCTGTTAGTGGTGTTCGTTTAAAAAATGTTAAAACGAATGAAGTTTCAACAGTATCTGCTGCAGGCGTATTTATTTATGTTGGATTGCTGCCAAATACAGAAGCATTTAAAAATTTAGGCATTACAGATGATGAAGGTTGGATTTTAACAAATGATCAAATGGAAACAGTCATTCCGGGTGTGTTTGCTATTGGAGATGTTCGACAAAAAACATTACGTCAAGTAGCAACAGCTGTTGGAGATGGTGCCCAAGCAGGTCAAGGTGTATATCATTTTATTGAAACACTAAAAGAAAAACAAGCACAATAAGGAGATAAAATGGGCAGACGAGAACAAAGATTACAAAGAGAACGACAAGAAAAACGTCAAAAAGGAGCACGTTCAAATAAATGGGTAACAGCACTAGCTATATTATTAGCAATCATAGGTATAGTGTTGATTTTCTCAAATCAAATTCGTAACATGATGTTAACACATCAGATTACACAACAAAAACCTGTCACGGTTAGTGAAATTGCTGAAAACAAAAAAGTAGAAGCGAATTTTGATTATGCAGATATTCATCCAATTAGTTTTGAAACAGTATTACAAGCAAGTTTAGCCAATGCTAAAGTACCGTCTATTGGTGAAATCGCTGTACCGTCCGTAGGTATTAAGTTGACGATTGCTAAAGGCGTGAGTGATTTGAATATGTTAGTTGGTGCTGGAACACTTCGTGCCGATCAAGAAATGGGAAAAGGGAATTATCCATTGGCTAGTCACTATACAACAGCCGGAGATGGTAAAATGTTGTTTACACCATTATTAAATATTCAAAATGGGGCAAAAGTTTACTTAACTGATTTAGAAAATGTTTATGAATATGAAGTATACTGGCATGAAACAGTTGCACCAGAGCGTGTGGAATTAGTGGATGATACACCAGATGAAGATATTGTGACGTTGATTACATGTGCTGATTTAGAAGGGCTACAACGCTATGTTGTGCGTGGACGTTTGAAGAATAAAACGAGTGTTAAAGATGCACCACAAGAAGCTAAAGATGCTTTTAATTTAGAAAGTAGAACATTCTAATAGGAGAACTATATGAAAACATTATTTTTAATTTATGGTGGGAAAAGTCAAGAACACGATATTTCTATTCTGACAGCATTTAATATCTTAAAAGCTATTTCTTATGATACTTATACAGTAAAACCAATTTATATTCAAAAAAATGGAGATTGGATTTTAGGGCAGACATTAACACAACCTGTTGAAAATGAAGCTGTTTTAACATGGGAAAAAGTAGGACAATCTGTTTTACCAACGGTTGTAAAAGAAGAAAATGCCGTTGTCTTTCCTGTGTTGCATGGGCCAAATGGAGAGGATGGTACTGTTCAAGGTTTATTTGAAATTCTTGATACTGCTTATGTTGGGACAGGTGTTTTAGCAAGTGCATGTGGTATGGATAAAATTATTTCAAAAAAATTATTTGCACAAGCTGGTTTACCACAATTACCTTATGTGACTATTTTGAAAAAGCAATGGTTATCTAGTGCTGAAACAGTCGTGACACTTTGCGAAAAAGAATTAACGTATCCAATGTTTGTAAAGCCAGCTAATTTAGGTTCAAGTGTAGGGATTTCAAAAGCAACGAATAAAGATGAGTTAATCAAAGCGATTGAATTAGCTTTATCCTTTGATAGACGTGTTGTCGTTGAAAAAGGTGTGATTGCTAGAGAATTGGAAGTTGCTGTCTTAGGATATGATGATATAAAAGCATCTGTTGTTGGTGAAGTAGTAAAAGTGGTTGATTTTTATGATTTTGAAGAAAAATATAAAAACAATCAAGCAACTTTACAAATTCCAGCACAAATTCCAGAAGATATTAGCGAAACATTACGACAATATGCTATTCAAGCTTTTGAAGCGATTGATGGCAGTGGTTTAACAAGATGTGACTTTTTCTTAACGGAAGATAATAAAATTTATATCAATGAAGTAAATACTTTGCCAGGATTTACACAATTTAGTATGTATCCTTTATTATGGGAAGCTACGGGTATCCCTTATGCTGATTTAGTGAATATGCTATTAGATTTAGCTGTTAAAAGATATGAAGAAAAAAGAGTATATCAAATGGTAGAATAAATAAAATTCCACATCTAACGATGTGGAATTTTTATAATAATGAATTGAAAAGGAAAGTATCCACTGATATACTTAGTTTAATGTTAAATGAAATGAGTGAAGAATATGAGAGAAATGACGATTGTTGAAATCGTGAAAGCTGTAAGAGCCATTGATTATACATCAAGTAATCGTTTTGCACCTGTTACAAATGTACAATTTAATACATCACTTTGCAAAACAGGGAGTTTATTTGTCCCTTTAAGAGGAAATAGTGACGGGCATGATTATGTTGAAAAAGCAATTGAACAAGGTGCGACTGTGACATTTTGGGACAGATCACAAGATGAAGCACCAGAGGGGATTGCGTGTATTTTTGTGGATGATACATTACAAGCATTTCATGATTTAGCAAGTTACTATTTAGAAACAACTCAGATGAAAGTGGTGGCCATTACAGGAAGTAATGGAAAAACAACAACAAAAGATATGGTTGCTGCTATTTTAGAAACGTCTTATTCTGTGTATAAAACACAAGGAAACTATAATAATGAAATAGGTGTACCAAAAACAATTTTAGATGCTCCTGAACAAACGGATATACTTGTTTTGGAAATGGGTATGGATGGATTTGGACAAATCGAGCAATTATCTACATTAGCAAAACCGATGATAGCTGTGATTACATTGATTGGCGATAGTCATTTAGAATTTTTAGGTTCTCGAGAAGGAATTGCTAAAGCCAAATTAGAAATGACAGCTGGTTTACGCGATAAAGGTATCCTTATTGTACCTGCTGATGAACCATTATTACAAAATAAGTATCCTTTTACACAAACATTTGGTGAACAAAAAGATGCTTTCTTGTGTATTGAAAATATTTCAACTAATCAGTATGGAACGCACTTTACACTAAAAAATAGTGACCAATCTATCCAATTGAAGATTATTGGTAAATATAATGCAAAAAATGCTGCAGCTGCTATATTGGTAGGAAACTTTTTCCAAGTTCCTATGGAAACGCAAATTCAAGCATTAGCAACATTTACACTAACCGCTAATCGAACAGAATGGGTGGATGGGATTTATCATACAACATTATTAAATGACGCATATAATGCTAGCCCAACATCTATGAAAGCAATATTGAAAGATTTCCAAACCTTAAACGTATCTGGAAGAAAAATTGCTGTGTTGGGAGATATGCGTGAATTAGGGCAAGAAAGTGATATCTTACATGCTAGTATCGCAAGTGTTATTGATGAACATCATTTAGATTGTTTATATTTATTTGGTGAACATATGCGAGCATTAAAAGAGGTGCTAAGCACTAAACAAATACCTGTATTTTATGAAAAAGACAATCACGATACATTCATTCAATTATTGAAAAATACATTACAAGAGAAAGATACAATTTTAATAAAATCCAGTTTTGGCACGAATTTATTATCCGTCGTAGAAGCATTAAAAAATCCAAACAATTAAGGTGAATGGTTTGAAAAATATATGCTAAAACGTTATACTAAATGATGACTTTATATGAAAGGTAGAGGTGTAAAATATGAGAGTAAGACGAACAGAACGACTAATTGATATGACACAATATTTAATATCTAATCCGATAAAATTGATTCCACTATCTTTTTTTGCCAGTAAATATGACGCTGCAAAATCATCGATTAGTGAAGATTTATTCATTATTAAAGAAACCCTTGAAAAAAGAGGAACAGGGACTGTTGAAACGATTCCCGGAGCTGCGGGTGGAGCACGGTATATTCCGCTGATGTCCATTTATGACGCCAAACAAACATTATCTTTTTTACAATCTAAATTAGAAGATCCTGAGCGTGTACTTCCGGGAAATTATGTCTATATTTCAGATTTACTAAGTGACCCTAATTTATTATCACGTATTGGAAAACTTATTGCGACATTATACATGACAAAACGTATTGATGTTGTTATGACCGTTGCAACAAAGGGTGTTCCTCTTGCTCAAGCTGTTGCACACGAATTAGGTGTACCGTTTGTTATTGTAAGACGTGACTCAAAAGTAACAGAAGGGGCTACTGTGAGTGTGAATTATGCATCACCAACATCGACACGTGTGGAAAGAATGGAATTATCTAAACGTAGCTTAAAAGCAGGTGAACGTGTCTTAATTGTAGACGACTTCTTAAAAGGAGGCGGAACAGTGAATGGTATGTATAGTTTAGTTGAAGAGTTTGAAGCAAAAGTAGCAGGTATTGCTGTTTTGATTCAAGCAAAATTCCAAGGTAAACTAGAAGTACCGTCATTTACGTCTTTATTAAAAATTGACCAATTAGATTATCGTACAAAATTTATTAAAACAAGTTTAGGTAACTATATAGAAAAACGTACAAAATAAAGCTATATGGAGAATAAGATGATACAAGAAGTGACATCCTTACAAAATGCACAAGCAAAATTGTGGAAAAAATTACTCACGGCAAAAGGTCGAAAAAAAGAACAACTATATGTCCTTGAGGGGTATCATTTAGTGTTGGATGCGTTAAATAGTCAACAAGCCTTATATTGTATGATGTCGAAAGAGGTATATGAACGATTAACCATACAGATTGATGTTCCAATATATATTTTAT
The DNA here is from genome assembly GCF_010892375.1 of Granulicatella sp. zg-84. NCBI lineage: Bacteria > Bacillati > Bacillota > Bacilli > Lactobacillales > Carnobacteriaceae > Granulicatella > Granulicatella sp. zg-84. Next base: position 49,541 of record NZ_WNJX01000011.1, read on the forward strand.
CTGAGAGTATCTTGAAAGAAATTTCAGAAACAACAACGTCACAATCTATTTTTTGTGTCGTTAAGATGTCTAAAAAAGTATTAGAAAAACCAAAAGGGAAGTATATCTTATTAGACAGTTTACAAGATCCTGGGAATGTTGGAACGATTATTCGGACAGCAGATGCAGCGGGCTTTCAAGGTGTTGTGATTGGGAAAAATTGTGTCGATATTTACAACGGAAAAACAGTACGTTCGATGCAAGGGAGTCAGTTCCATATTCCGATTTATCACATGGATTTATGTGAGTCTATTGCTTTATTCAAAAAAGAAAACATATCTGTTTTTGGTACAGAATTAAATCATAAAGCTATACGTTTGCAAGAGGTTCCATATCAAGAACATTGTGCAATTATTGTCGGAAATGAAGGAAATGGTATTCAAAAAGACATTTTAAACATGACAACACAAAATGTGTATATTCCTATTTTAGGACAAGCAGAATCATTAAATGTTGCCGTGGCTGCTGGGATTATGATGTATCATTTTGTAAAAAAATAGGAGGGTATTATGGTTGTTGATATTATTGCAGGAGCGTATGCTTTATTTATATTATTTGCGATTGCAACAAGTTGGAGAAGAATTCCGAAATCAGCTTTAACAAGTTTATTTTCAGGAGCTGTTTTATTAGCTTATTGTGTAGTGCTACATATCAATCAACAGTTAGTCAATCACACATTTGTCGTGATACTATCTGTGACATTATTGCAGTTAGCACCATTTGAGATTGCATTACGAAAAGGACGTATCAACTGGCTACATCATACGATACGCTTTGCATTACATGCGTATATCGTATGGGCGTTAGTATTTTAATGAGAAAGGATATTATACATGGCACACGTTTTATACTACAGTTCACTTTGTCCAGATACTCCACCATTTGTAGAAGCATTAAAAGAAAGAAATATTTCATACGAAGCGGTAGATATTACAGAAAGTATGAAAAACCTAAAACGTTTTTTACAGTTGCGTGATGAACGTGCTGAATTCAATGAACGAAAAAAATGGGGATTTGTTGGAGTTCCTGTGCTAGTCACTGAAAACAATCAATTTATATTTGATTTTAATGATATTTTAGGGACAACATGCACACCACCAGTTATTTAATGGATAAAAAAGTGAGTATATGGGTAGCGAATGGTATCTACCATTCACTACCTTTTTCTGCACTTAAAATGGTATTGTAGCATTAAAATATATTGTCTTATCTGATGAAGACGTAAAAATATAGTCTTTTATCTGATTTTTTTATTTTAGTATGCTTTTATGAAAATAATTGATTAACTAAAGAAAATACTTGAAAAAGTTATCAGTATTTGATAATATATATCAGTACGTTTGTACAGAACGTAGGCGTGGGAGGGGAAATCTTTTAAACCCCATTAAACCACATCACGGACTTAATCAAGGAGGAATGTTTCGTGGCTAAAAAAGTTGTCAAAATTGTTAAATTGCAAATCCCTGCAGGAAAAGCAACACCAGCTCCACCAGTAGGGTCAACATTAGGTCAAGCACAAGTAAACATCATGGGATTCTGTAAAGAATTCAATGCACGTACAGCTGACCAAGCAGGTTTAATTATTCCTGTTGTTATTAGTGTTTATGAAGATCGTTCATTCGATTTCGTAACAAAAACACCACCAGCTGCAGTATTATTGAAAAAAGCAGCTAAAGTAGAAAAAGGTTCTGGAGAACCTAACAAGAAAAAAGTAGCGACAGTTACTCGTCAACAAGTTAAAGAAATCGCTGAATTAAAAGCACCAGATTTAAACGCAGCAAGCGTAGAAGCTGCTATGCGTATGGTTGAAGGTACAGCACGTTCAATGGGCTTCACCGTAGCTGACTAATCAGTCAAAACCGACACAGACAGCTTCTCATACTAGATTAAAACAAGGTCTTTAATCTGTGGGAGGTCAAACCGTTAAAACCACAATAGGAGGAAGAAAAATGGCAAAGAAAAGTAAAAAATTCCAAGCAGCTGCTGCGAAAATTGATGCAACAAAATCATATTCAGCAGAAGAAGCAGTTGCATTAGTAAAAGAAACAGACTATGCAAAATTTGACGCAACAGTTGAAGTTGCTTACCGTTTAGGTATTGATACAAGAAAAGCAGACCAACAATTACGTGGTGCTATCGTATTACCACATGGTACTGGTAAAACAGCTCGTGTATTAGTATTTGCTAAAGGCGAAAAAGCGAAAGAAGCAGAAGCAGCTGGAGCAGATTTTGTTGGTGAAGTTGACTTAATCGAAAAAGTTGCAGGTGGATGGTTCGACTTCGATGTTATCGTTGCAACACCTGATATGATGGGTCAAGTTGGTCGTTTAGGTCGTGTATTAGGACCTAAAGGCTTAATGCCAAACCCTAAAACTGGTACAGTAACAATGGATGTTACAAAAGCTGTTGAAGAAATCAAAGCTGGTAAAGTAACATACCGTGCTGATAAAGCAGGTAACTTGCACGTAACAGTTGGTAAAGTATCATTCGATAACGAAAAATTATTAGAAAACTTAAAAGCAATCCATGAAACAGTTGTTCGTATCAAACCATCAACTGCTAAAGGACAATACATTAAAAATGTATCATTAACATCTACATTAGGACCTGGTGTTCGTGTAGATAGCAACACATTATAATAGAAGATATAAGACCAGTAGATTTCTCTACTGGTCTTATTGATTATGAAAAAAGGTTCTTCGTTAAATTCTGTTATCAGGAGTAATCCATCAATATGATTTAACGAAGAGTAAAAAAAGCTTAAAATCAACATATTTAAGATGTTGATTTCAAGCTTTTTATTGATATAATTCTATTTTATTGTTCGTTTTTAATAGCGAGTGCAATACCAATACCACCACCAACACAAAGTGTTGCTAATCCGTATGTTCCTTTTGTTTCTTTTAGTTGATGTAAAAGAGAAACAACAATTCTCGCTCCGGAAGCACCGATTGGGTGTCCTAAAGCAATAGCTCCACCAGACATATTAACTTTTTCTTGATTTAATCCAAGTTCATGTATCACGGCAAGACTTTGAGCGGCAAATGCTTCATTCAGTTCAATACAATCAAAATTCTCGAGAGTGAGGCTAGTTTTTTGACATAGTGTATGAACAGCATTAACGGGAGCCATTCCCATATAGTCTGGGTCATTTCCAATTTCAGAATAACCGAGTATACTTGCTAGTATAGGTAAGTTGTGTTGTTGTGCATAATCACGTGTTGTTAAGAGTAATGCTGCTGCACCATCATTTAATGGAGAAGCATTTCCTGCTGTTACCGATCCGTTTTTATCAAAGGCGGGAGGGAGTTTCCCCAGAGAATCTAATGAGATATTTAAACGAATACTTTCGTCTTGAGTTAGTTCATCAATAGCACATAATGACTCGTGTTGAATATGTTGAATGGCTTTTTGATGTGAGTAGAATGCAAAATTATCCTGTTCTTCACGTGTAATGTGGTATTTTTTAGCAATATTTTCAGCGGTAAGACCCATGTGTTGCTGACTAAAAGCATCTGTCAATCCGTCGACTAAAATACTGTCGAATAATGATTGATGTCCATATTTAGCACCTGTTCGTTCATTTATTGCGTAGTGTGGAGCATTTGACATGCTCTCTGTACCACCGGCTAATATCATGTTTGCATCACCTAAAGCTAAAGATTGATAAGCTAACATAATCGCTTTTAAGCCTGAGCCACAAACTTCATTAACCGTCACGGCAGGAGTTTGTTGGTTTAATCCACTTTTTAAAGCAATTTGACGAGCAGGATTTTGTCCATTATTCGCTTGTAGAACATTGCCAAAAATAGCGTAATCAACAGAATCTTTATTTATTTTTGTTTTTTCAAGTAATGTAGTGGATACTATTGTACCTAGTTCAACAGCAGAATATTGACGTAATCCTCCTAAAAATTTACCGATAGGTGTCCGTAATGCACCAACAATGACAATATCTTTCATAATTATTCATCCTTTTTAAAATCTCTTGTTTACCATAACATATTCTAATTTTGTGGTATAGAGTTTTAAAGAATTTTTAAATTTTCCAAAATGGATATGACGCTAAAGATACTTTTATTTCTTTTGTTTTAGTAGCACTCACTTCACCGTCTATTTGCATCGTAGCATGTTTAGGTAGATGCAATGTTGCAGAAATATCATGATGATTGAAAAGAACTTTATCATTTAAATGTTTTTGTTGAAATAGTTTTGGTATAAAGCGGAGAATATCTTTAAAACCGACATCGTGTAAGACAACAATGCTGAATTGATTGTCCATTAAAGATAAACTAGGCTCCATATATATACCACCACCAAAATAAGGATTATTCATCACACAAACAAGGAAAGCGTGATCGAATGTTTTGGTAATGCCTGATGACGTTTCAATGGTGCATGTAAATGTTTTAAAGCGAAATAATGCTCTTAAAACATTGATAAAATAAACTGCAAAACCAAGTCCGATTTTATTTAATTTTTCTTTAAGCAAAGATTGTTCAGTCATAGCAACCACTTGCGCATCAAATCCGACACCAAAGCTATTGATAGCAATACCGTTTTCTGTTTGTAAGATAGGGACTTGTATCGTTTCTTTGGCGTATAATAATTTTTTCAAGTGGGAAATAGGGGACTTGGTGCTAGGGAAATATCTCGAAAAATCATTTCCCGTACCGGCAGGTATAAAACCAACGGGTATATGTAAGTTCATGCTGACAAGTGTTTCGATGACTTCGTGTAATGTGCCGTCGCCACCAATGACTAAAAATAAAATATTTTCTTGTTGACAATATTCTTTGGCGATGCGTCTTGTTAAGGAATAAGCATGTTCTTTATAGGCTGTTTTAAACAGAATATAAGGGATATGAACACGAGATAAATATGCTGTGACCTCGTTTGATAGGTGAAGTCCTTTTCCACCACCTGATTGTTCATTCACTAGAATATAGACTTTATCTTTTGACATAGTTGTTCTCACTTCCATAGAATATGTTTATTTTACGATATTTTTTTTAAAAATGCTAGAAAACTTGAGGAAGTGACAAAAATGTGACAAAATAAGAAAGACAAATAAAAAGGAGGCAAAATATGTTTACACCAGCACAAATGATGACAGCCTTTAGTTTGCTGAAAAGTCCTACATCTATATCGCAATATGTGACAGATGCAAAAGAAAAAGGGTATACAACACTTGTACTAAGTGAATGGCAAACTTTATCCAGTGCTGTATCATTTTTTAATGAGTGTCAAAAACAACATGTCAAACCAATTATCGGACTAACATTTCCAATAGATCAAATGATTCTTGTAGCTATTTCGATGAATGAAAAAGGATATTTAGAGCTCGTTGATTTATCAAGTCAACTATTGCTAGAACAATTTTCTGTAAAGCAATTATCAAATTATCAGCATATTACGTTTTTAACAACACAAAATATCACAAGAGAACAGCTGACATATCTATGTGAGTATATTGATAAAAAGTTTTTACGTATTAGTGTATATGCTGATGACACTAAACACATATCTCTTGCACGTGAGTATCAAATTGATACGATTGCCAATCGTGTTGTGAAATATTTGAACCCGACAGATTATTTAACACTTAAAGTATTACAATCTATTGAAGATAATACAACTATTGAGGAAACAATGACAGGGCAAACGGGAGCAGATTATTTACCTTATGCACAACAATTTAAAGAAAACTTTCAAGAGTATTCTGATATTTTGTATCAAACAGAACAATTTTATGAGAGTATTGATACGCATATTCCTTTACATCAATTACTACTTCCAAAATTTAGTACGCATGCTTATGATGAATTAAGACAGATTGCTTATGCTGGATTAGAAAAAAGAGGACTACAGTTATCTGTTTATCAAGAACGTTTGGAAAAAGAACTATCAATTATCAATCAAATGGGATTTTCAGATTATTTTTTAATTGTTTGGGATTTGATGACGTATGCACATCAAGAGGGTATTATGACAGGAGCAGGGCGTGGGTCATCTGCTGCTTCATTAGTGTCTTATTGTTTAAATATTACACAAGTAGATCCTATTCAAAATCAGTTACTATTCGAGCGTTTTTTAAATCCAGAAAGGTATACTATGCCCGATATTGATTTAGATTTTCCAGATAATAGACGTCAAGACATGTTACAATATGTTGCGAAAAAATATGGAGCAGATAAAGTGGCACAAATTGCAACTTTTGGAACCTTTGCAGCGAAACAAGCTTTGCGTGATGTTTCTCGAGTATTAGGATGTACACAAGTAGAATTGAAAAAATGGTCATCTAGTGTGCCAAATAGTTTGAAAATAACACTAAAACAAGCGTATGAACAATCTGTTTCTTTGCAAAAACTCGTCGAAAAATCTGAGAAAAACAAACTGATTTTTGATTTAGCTTGTAAAATTGAAGGATTGCCTCGTCATGTATCCACACATGCTGCAGGTGTAGTTATTAGTGACAGACCTTTAACAACCATTATTCCAATTCAACAATCAGAGCCATTGCATTTAACGCAGTTTGCTATGCAAGATGTGGAACAAGTCGGATTGTTAAAAATGGATTTTTTAGGATTGAAAAATTTATCTATTTTAGCAGATGCTCAAAATGCAATACAAAAAATAAATCCACAATTTAATGTATGGCATATTGATTTCCAAGATGAAAAAACATTAGATATTTTTAGGAAAGCAGATACGGAAGGTGTTTTTCAGTTTGAATCACCGGGTATCAAACGTGTCTTGCAATTTGTTTCTCCAAATTCACTTGAAGAAGTAGCTGCTGTCAATGCATTGTATCGTCCGGGGCCAATGCAGCAAATTCCTCATTTTGCCGATAGAAAGCATCAAAAAGAATTGGTCGTCTATCCTCATGATGACTTAAAAGATATTTTAGAAGAAACGTATGGTATTATTGTATATCAGGAACAAGTCATGCAAATTGCAAATAAAATGGCAGGATTTTCATTAGGGCAAGCTGATTTGTTAAGACGTGCTATTGGAAAAATGAAAAAAGATGTTCTACTTGCTGAAAAAGAGCATTTTATTATGGGAGCTATTCAAAACGGTTATTCAAAAGAGATTGCCACAACTGTTTATGAATATATTGAAAAATTTGCCAATTATGGTTTTCCAAAATCACATGCCTTTGCCTATTCGGTATTAGCTTATCAGTTAGCCTATATGAAAGCCCATTATCCACATGCTTTTTATTTAGCATTATTATTACATGTTAATGCTAAAAGTGAGCGATTTACAAGTTATTTAATGGAAGCCAAACAACATGGGGTGACATTTTTATTGCCTCATATCAATAAAAGTCATATAGAGCATACAGTTCAAGGTGAGGGAACGATTTTATTTGGGCTATCGGCTATTCAAGGTATTTATAAAGATTTACGGTATGCGATTGTGAAAGAGCGTTTTGCTCATGGCATATATCAATCTTTTGAAGATTTTGTGTCGCGTATGGATAAACGTTATTGTAAAAAGGATATTTTGGAAACATTGATTTTTTCTGGGGCTTTTGATTGTTTTGGTAAAACAAGAGCAACCCTTGTATCAAGTATTGATGCTGTTTTAGATAATACGTCTTTATTTTTAGGTATCTTACCGTTGAAAGAAGAAAGGCTTGAAGAATATGATGAGGATACCATTCGAGAAAAAGAAAAAGAAATTTTAGGTTATGCCTTTTCAAATGATGCACTTGATGCCTTCATGCCATATTATCAAACAGGACAATTACAAAAAACAGCAGATATAGTATCTCATCAGCAGGTTATATTATTAGGTTATTTAAGAAAAATCAAAAAAATTACAACTAAAAATAATAAACGTATGGCGTTTGCTGTTTTAGAAGATGCCTTTGGAAAAGTAAATATGACCATATTTCCAACAGTGTATGTTGCGAATATGTCACATATAGAAGAAAATGAATTGATTGTTGTACATGGTAAAATTGAGTGGACAGAAAGAGAAGAACTTACATGTATCGTGCAACGTTTTGAAACAGTAGATGCTTTTTTACAAAAAGAGAATCAATGCTTTTTAAAAATAGAAGATAGTACAATGTTGAAAGATATTCAAGCATTATTATTGAAACATCCTGGGCATACACAAGTTGTCGTTTATTTTAGTCAGTCAGATGTTTATAAAAAAATGCCTGAAAAGTACAATGTTTATTTTCAAGACGCTTTCAAAAAAGAGGTTGAAGATTTATTAGGTAGTGGAAATGTGGTCCTGAGAAAAAATAAAAAATAAATAAAAAAATCAAATAATACAAGACATTTTAAAAAAAAAATGATATGATGTGACAGAAAAGAAGTTGTGAAAATTGAATGAAAACAACAATAAAATTTTTGAGGTGATAAAGCAATGAAGCGTATTGCGGTTTTGACAAGTGGTGGAGATGCTCCTGGTATGAACGCAGCTGTTCGTGCAGTAGTACGTAAAGCCTTGTATGAAGGTATGGAAGTCTATGGTATCAATTATGGCTATGCTGGTTTGGTAGCAGGAGATATTCGTCAAATGAGTGTGAGCGATGTTAGCGATACAATTAGTAGAGGTGGTACACTATTATACTCTGCTCGTTATCCAGAATTTGCCAATGTTGAAGGTCAATTAAAAGGTATTGAGCAATTAAAAAAATATGGTATTGAAGGTTTAGTCGTTATTGGAGGAGATGGTTCTTATAGAGGAGCACTTGCTTTGACAAAACATGGTTTTCCAGCCGTAGGTATTCCAGGAACCATTGATAATGATATTCCTGGTACAGACTACACCATTGGATTTGATACAGCCGTTAATACAGCACTAGATGCTTTAGACCGCATTCGTGATACAGCAACAAGTCATGTACGTACGTTTATCGTTGAAGTAATGGGGCGTAATGCAGGAGATATTGCTTTATGGGCAGGTGTAGGTAGTGGTGCAGAGCAAATCATTATTCCAGAAGTAGATACAGAGATGGAAGATATTGTCGCTAAATTAAAAGAAGGACGTCAAAAAGGTAAAAAGCATACATTGATTGTTCTAGCAGAAGGTGTAATGGGCGGAAATGAATTTGCTCAAAAACTGAAAGAGTATGGCGAACAGCATACGCGTGTTTCTGTTTTAGGACATATTCAACGTGGAGGTTCTCCAACAGCTCGTGACCGTGTTCTAGCAAGTTTATTTGGATCGAAAGCCGTGGACTTATTACTTGCAGGTATTGGTGGCGTATGTGTAGGTATCCGTGATGATAAAGTCATTTATACAGATATTATTGAAACACTTGAACATGGTAAACATATACCAAACTTAGATTTGTATCGCTTAAATAAAGAAATTTCAGGATAGAGGAGATTGAATATGAAAAAAACAAAAATCGTTTGTACGTTAGGTCCGTCAAGCCAAACTGTTGAACAATTAGTGAAAATGATTGATGCTGGTATGAACGTGGCACGCTTTAACTTTTCACATGGTTCTCATGAAGAACATTTAGCACGTTTTAATGCGTTAAAAGAAGCAAGAAAAATAGCAGGTAAACCATGTGCTATTTTATTAGATACAAAGGGACCAGAAATTCGTACACATGATATGAAAGACGGAGCGATTGCTTTAGAAACAGGTATGATTGTCCGTGTAAGTATGGAACAAGTGGAAGGAACAGTAGAACGTTTCTCTGTTAGTTATCCAGAATTGATTAATGATGTGACTGTTGGTAGCCGTATTTTAGTAGACGACGGATTAGTGTCATTAAGAGTGACAGAGATTGATGCATTTAATAAAGATATTGTGACAATCGTTGAAAATTCAGGTGTTATTAAAAATAAAAAAGGTGTCAATGTACCAAATGTAAGTGTGAATTTACCAGGTATTACACAAAAAGATGCTGACGATATTCGTTTTGGTATTAAAAATGGTATTGACTATATTGCAGCAAGTTTTGTTCGTCGTGCCAGCGATGTATTAGAAATTATCAAGATTTTAGAAGAAGAAAATGCGACACATATTCAAATTATTCCAAAAATCGAAAACCAAGAAGGTGTCGATAATATTGATGAAATTTTAGCTGTATCACACGGATTGATGGTTGCTCGTGGTGATTTAGGTGTTGAAATTCCAACAGAAGATGTACCAATCGTGCAAAAAGCTTTGATTAAAAAATGTAATATGGTTGGAAAACCAGTTATTACAGCAACACAAATGTTAGATTCAATGCAACGCAACCCACGTCCAACACGTGCAGAAGCAGGAGATGTTGCAAATGCAATTTTTGACGGAACAGATGCTGTGATGTTATCTGGTGAATCAGCAGCCGGAGATTATCCATTAGAAGCTGTTCAAACAATGGCAAATATTTGTGTTCGTACAGAGCAGGCATTAGAAAATCAAGATGTATTTAAATTGAAACAATTTAAACAAGATATTACAGAAGCTATTGGACGTTCAGTAGGTCATAATGCACGTAGCTTAGGTATTGAAACAATTGTTGCAGCAACAAGTTCAGGTCATACAGCACGTATGATTTCAAAATATCGTCCAAAATCAAATATTATTGCACTGACTTTCTCAGAAAGAGCACAATTAGGTTTATCACTTGTATGGGGAGTTCAAGCTGTATACGTTGAAAAACCATCTTCAACAGATGCTATTTTTACAGAAGCAGACAAAGTGGTGAAAGAGTTAGGATTTGCTAAATCTGGAGATGTGATTATTGTAACAGCAGGTTTACCAGTTGGTGAAGCCGGTACAACAAACATGATGAAACTACAAGAAGTACAATAAAAGCAATAGAAAGGTAGTAAATAGCGTTTGCTATTTACTCAGACTGTTGACAAAGTAAGAGTGTCAACAGTCTTTTTTCGTATCAGACGTTAAGTTGTACGGCTTACCACGATGTACACGATACATCGCTCGTTCTCTACTACGTGCGAGAACGAAGCCATTCGTACCACAACGTCTGATACGATAATAACGCTTAAAAGTGGTATAATAGAGATAAGAAAAAGGAGGGAAAAATCTATGTTTTATAAAGAAACTCACCCAAATGATGAAATCATATTAAACACATTGTCCGAATTAGTACCAAAAGACCATTTACTACGTAAAATTGATAAATCAATTGATTTCAATTTTATTTATGAGATTACTTCTCCCTAGTATAGTCATACCAACGGTCGCAATAGTTTAGACCCTGTTGTTTTATTTAAATTGGTCTTTTTAAAAGATATTTATGGCATTAAATCCATGCGAGAAACCATTAAACGTGTCGAAACGGATGTAGCGTTTAGATGGTTTTTAAACCTCCCTTTCTCTAAACCTACCCCACATTATTCTACTTTCTCTCAAAATTATATTCGCCGTTTTCAAGGGACGTCTGTGTTTGAAGATATATTTAATACTATTGTACACCAAGCTATCTCACATCATTTAATTAGTGGGACAGCTTTATTCACAGATTCCACACACATTAAAGCAAACGCCAATAAAAATAAATTTAGAAACGCTGTTATTGAAGTGGTTCAAGAACGTAAGCGAGATTTAGAAAACGAAATCAACGCCGAACGAGAAGCTATTGGAAAAAAGCCTTTTAGCTACACAGATAAAATCATCTCTAAAAACATAAAAGAAAGTACGACTGATAAAGAAAGCGGCTATTACCATCGGGATAATAAAGAAAAAGGATTTATGTACTTAGACCATCGTAGTGTAGATGGTAAACACAATTTTATTGTAGACTGCTTTATTACACCGGGGAACGTGCATGATAGTGTACCGTATGTGTCGCGATTAACACATATAATAGAAACATTTCATTTTAATGTGAATTGTGTCGCGTTAGATAGCGAATATTATAAAAAAGACATTTTAAAATTTTTAGAAGAGAAAAAGATATTTTCTGTGATTGGGTATAGACGTTTTCATCGTCATCCTGACCATAAGTTTTTTCGATATGATTCATCTAGAGATTGTTTTATGGATACACGTACGGGAGAAATTTATATCTACAGAAACATTGATAGACAAGGATATAAACAGTATCGTATAAGCGATAACAGTAATAAACGGATACTACGTCGAGCGATAGATGCTGATGTATACGATAGATGTCGTGAACGTCGATTATCTACGTTTGGGAAAGCACTATATAAACGACGGAAAGAAACGATTGAGCGTAGCTTTGCAGACTCTAAACAAAATCATGGGTATCGTAACTTTTCACATTTTAGAAATCGTATTTTATTCATGTGTAAGTTATATGTACCGTATACCGTACCATCTACTTCACTAGTTGCTTAATAGTTTAAGTCAAAAGTGACGTACGAATAGCTCCTTCCCCGCACAACGTAGGGGAAGAGACATGTATCGTGTACATTTCGGTGAGTCGTACATCACTTTGTGACTTAAAATAAAGGCTCTATAATAAATCGTGTTGGTGAGAATAATCCACCAACACGATTTTGTATATAAAAGTGGACAAAAAAAGAGAAATACCTGTATGATTAAATCACCACAATTAAACAAGGAGGTATTTCTCATGGATTATTATACAAAAAAATTATTGACATTAACAGATAAATCTTTCATAGCTGATGAACATTGGTTAGAAGAAAAAACAATAAATGGTATTCCACACCACTTTATTAAAGGTACTTGGACAAAGCCTTGCCACACCTGTCCACATTGTCATGCTAAAACACTCATCAAACATGGGACATATCAAACGAAAACATTATTACCAAAGTTTAGACAAATCAAAACTGTTTTACTTCTTAAAAGAACCCGTTATCGCTGTAAAACGTGTCTAAAAACCTGTTCTTCTTCGTGTTCTTTAGTCGATAAACATTGTTGTATTTCTAAAGAATTAAAACAACTTATTGCACTTGATTTAACGAAAAATATTTCAAGAAAACATATCTGCCAAGACCACTTTGTATCTGATGTGACCGTACAACGTGTCTTAGATAAATATACAAAACAAGTTAAACCGTCTTTTCATTATCTACCTAAGGTACTATGTATCGACGAATTTAAGTCTGTGACATCTCATTTAGGGAAGATGAGTTTTATCTGTGTAGACGGATTGACGCACCGTATTATTGATGTGTTACCTAGTCGCCAATTAGACCATTTAATCACTTATTTTAAACAATTTTCTAAAAAAGCAAGACATAGCGTTCGCTATCTTGTTATGGATATGAATGCCAATTATGGCAAACTTATTCAGAAGGTTTTTCCTAATGCCGTTATTGTCACAGATAGATTTCATATCATACAACATATACATCGGAATTTAAATACACTACGTATAAA
>NZ_WNJX01000012.1:0-58685 GCF_010892375.1 Granulicatella sp. zg-84
GTCAATAATTTTTTTGTATAATAATCCATGAGAAATACCTCCTTGTTTAATTGTGGTGATTTAATCATACAGGTATTTCTCTTTTTTTGTCCACTTTTATATACAAAATCGTGTTGGTGGATTATTCCCACCAACACGATTTATTATAGAGCCGCTTTAAAACATCATTTCAACTCGTTTTCTTATTTATCAATACCCTTTAGGATTTTGCGATTGCCAACGCCATGTATCTTGGCACATATCATCAATCGTTTTTTCCGTTTGCCAATGCAATTCTTCCAATGCTAATGTTGGATTAGCATAGCATGTGGCAATATCTCCTGCTCTTCGTTCTGAAATTTTAAACGGAATATGAACACCTGATACTCTTTCAAATGCTCGTAACAATTCTAACACACTTGTTCCTTTTCCTGAGCCTAAATTATAAATACGAACACCTGTTTGTGTCATAATTTTTTCTAGTGCTTTCACATGTCCTTTTGCTAAATCGACAACATGGATATAATCTCTGACACCTGTCCCATCAATCGTATCATAGTCATTACCAAATACTGTTAATTCTTTTAATTTCCCTACTGCTACTTGAGAAATATATGGCATTAGATTATTAGGAATACCATTTGGATTTTCACCAATCATGCCCGATTCATGTGCTCCAATCGGATTAAAATAACGCAACAAAGCAACACTAAAGTCACTATCTGATACAGAAACATCTTTTAAAATTTGTTCACACATCACTTTTGTGTATCCGTAAGGATTGGTTGCACTTGTTGGCATTGTTTCAACAAATGGAAACACATTATCTAAACCATATACCGTAGCACTCGAACTAAACACAATGTTTTTCACGCCGTATTTAGACATCACATCGACTAAAGTTAATGTGGATATTAAATTATTTTGATAATACATGATTGGTTTTTGAACAGATTCTCCAACAGCTTTAAAGCCAGCAAAATGAATAACTGCTTCAATTTGTTCTTGTGCAAAAATATAGCTTAATGCTTGTTTATCTGTAACATCTACTTCATAAAAACGTGGTTGCTTCCCTGTAATTTGTGCAATACGTTCTAAAACAACTGGACTACTATTTGAAAAATTATCCACAATGATAACATCTTTTTCTTGCTCTAATAATTCTACTACGGTATGTGAACCGATGTATCCTGCTCCACCTGTGACTAGAATACTCATATTATTTTCTCCTTATTATTCTGGTTGTTGTGTTAATAATTTTGGACCCTCTTTCATGATCGCCAATGTGTGCTCATACTGACAACTCAATCCGCCATCTTTTGTACGTGCTGTCCATCCATTATCATCCATTTTCATTTGCCATGTTCCCGTATTAACCATTGGCTCGATAGTAATGGTCATACCTTCTTTCAAACGCAATCCTTTTCCTTTTTCACCATAGTGCGGTACTGCCGGTCCTTCATGGATGGTTGGTCCAACACCATGTCCAATAAAATCACGTACGACGCCATAACCATGACTTTCTACATACGTTTGAATGGCATGACCAATATCTCCAATACGATTCCCTACTTTAGCTTGTTCGATACCTAAATACATGGCTTGTTTAGTAACTTCCATTAGTTTTTTTATATCCTCTGACACATCACCAACAGCGTAGCACCAACAAGAATCAGAAATCGCTCCATTTAAATCAACACACATATCTACTTTAACAATATCTCCTGATTTTAAAACACGGTGACTAGGTAATCCATGACAAATTTCATCGTTCACACTCGTACACGTCGCAAATTTATACCCTTCATATCCAATTTGAGCAGCAATCCCGCCACCTTTTTCAATGAGTTTATGAACATATTTATCAATGTCTAATGTTGTAATACCCGGCTTAATAAAGTCACGTAGTGCTACGTGAACACTTGCCAATAGAGCACCCGACTTCTCCATTTCTTCAATTTCACGATTTGATTTTAATGTAATCATTTTATTTACCTCTTACTATATAGTGTCCCTTTCATTATATCATGTTATCTTATTCAATCAAATGTTTGTCTATTTTAAAAACAGGTTACTTCACTAATTGGACAAATAAATATTGGCTGACATTTTTATAACGTTGAATAAGCGAATGATTATCAGATAATTCATTTTTAGTTTGATGCACTAAATCTAATTTATCCGTAATAATACCGTCCGTTTGTTCAAATAAATGTCGTCTTATTTCTTTTTTTGTATTAACAGTCCAAACAAACATCTTTTTACTAGAAAAATGTGCTAAATCTTGTACATGATGATTGTAAGAACTTTCTTCTACCACAAGAAAATCAACAGTTGTATCTGGAATGCCACCAAACTGGAATGGAACAATATATCCCACTTTCATATTCGGTGCTTTTTGTTGGAATGTTTCAATTATTTCTTTGTCTAAAGATTGTACAATATAATCTTTTTCAACATCATATCGTTTAAAAATATTTGCGAGTAATGCCAAATAATCTGACTTTTCCTTTCCGTGAGGTTTTATTTCAACTATCAATTTTATACCGAGTTGTTTTGCTTTTTCGATGTATTCTTCTAATGATACTAAAGATGAAACATGTATACCGTCTGTAACGGAAACACCATGTATTTCGTCGAATAAACTGTCCGAAATTTTTTTATTGAGTTTAGATAGACGTTTTATATTATTATCATGACTAACAATAAAGCGATTATCTTTTGTCAATCTTATATCAATTTCAACATAATCAGCAGACTGCTTTGCAGCATTTTCCAATGCTTCAACGGAATTTTCGACTGCATGTACACTATCTCCTCGGTGTGCAATAACAACTGTTTTATCTTCAAATTGATAGAAAAACATATACACGCAAGTTATTCCATAAATAAAACAAATAATACTAGATAATCCAAAATACTTTATCCAATGCATAATAGAATACTGCTTATATTGTTTGTCTAAATAGTATGTATCTGTCACCAACTCTTTTTTAAACAACACATCAACTAATAATACAGAAATGCAAATTTTGAGTGAAAAATGTAAAAAACAAATAATCAATATACTCAAAGCCAGTATAGTACTGCTCATCATCAGTTTTATAAAGGTCATCTCATGTCCAAGCAGTAAAATGCTTTTTTCACTCAAAAAAGCAACACTATGCTGTCCTATTTGAAAAACACCCCATATCCATAAATATGGCACGACCACAAAACTACCTTTTGCTTTCGTTAATGCCCAACTTTTAACAAAAGATTGTTTTATAGTAAAACGACTTAGTACAAGTAAAGGTAAAGCATATATAAGCCGAATATGAATATAAATCGACACAAGAAGAAATACAATATATAACAACATAAAGAAAAAATATTTTTGTAATTCTAATGAAATAAAAGTTGGCACAGAAAGTTTATTTAATAAAAAACTATGATATCCTAGCTGTGTAATTGGAATAGCGGATACAAAGTACAGTAATAGCCATATAAATTGTGGAGAAATATCTTCTTTTAAATTTTTTATTGTATGATGAAAAATAGCTCGCAAAGAAAGACTTTTTTGATGTTTGTACGCCATAATACCTAGCATAATAGTAGACAATTCAAAGTAAATACTTATTGTCGCAATCAGTAGTATCACAATCAACAGTAGCCAAGCCATTGGTGAAAATAAAATATTCGGTATACTATCTAATGTTAAACTTTTTGTACCCACGAATACTAATAACCATTTCAAACAATATTTCATAATCGAAAAACTGCCAAACAAAATCATAAATTGGGTAAATAAAATAATATTTAAAAATTCACATTTATTTTTTGTCATTAAACGATATGTTTCTTTTATGACCATTTTTTACCCCCTATTGTAAATATTTTTTTAATTGTTGTAGTTCATTTGGCGTTAAGGCTCTATATTCTCCCTCTTTTAGTGAAGAATCTAACACTAACTCTGCAAAGGAAATTCTTGTTAAAGAAATAACCTTCTTTCCTACACTTAAAAACATTTTTTTAATTTGATGAAATTTACCCTCATGTATATCGACCAAAGCTATACTTTTTGTATCACTTGCTTGAATAATAGTCAATGATGCTGATTGACAAGTATATCCGTCTAAAAAAGTAATACCGTTTCGAAACGCAATCACATCTTCTTGCGTCAAGCAAGCATTTACAACAACTTCATAGCGTTTGGATACATGATATTTTGGATGTAACATTCTAAATCCTAAAGGACCATTATTTGTGATAAAAACTAAGCCTTTTGTATCTCTATCTAATCGCCCCACTGGATAAAGTCCTATTTTTTTGTCTTTCCCATCAATACAATCAATAACCGTTTGGTGCTTTTCATCAGTCACTGCCGTGACAACACCAATTGGTTTATTTAACATATAGTACGCCTCTTTGGTGTAAATAACACGCTTATTTTGTACATATATATCTTGTATCATTGGACTAACATTTGTATTCCCCAACGTAACAATCTCTTCGTCAACACGAACTTGTCTAGCTGAAAGTATTTTTTTAACGGATCCTCTTGAACCGTAACCTAATTCAAATAATAATTTATCTAATCGCATATCTTTTCCTTATCATCTTTAAACTCAT
Source organism: Granulicatella sp. zg-84 (assembly GCF_010892375.1). Lineage (NCBI taxonomy): Bacteria > Bacillati > Bacillota > Bacilli > Lactobacillales > Carnobacteriaceae > Granulicatella > Granulicatella sp. zg-84. The sequence goes on from NZ_WNJX01000012.1 coordinate 4,591, forward strand.
GTGTATCATAACACAATTTCAAGCAAATTTCTTTGTCATTTTTTTATTTTATGGCATACTATTATTATCTAAAATAAAGAGGTGTCTTATGGAACAATTTAAACAAGATATTGCTGTTTTAACAGAAACAACTGTTTCACGTGCAATTGAAGCAATTCAAAATAAAGAAGATGAAACATTTTTCATTGGTCGTGGTACTTGCCCATATTGTCGTAAATTCGCAACAAAATTATCACATGTTGTCAAAGAAACAGGTGCTAAAGTCTACTTCATTAACAGTGAAGAACCAAGTGAGTTGGAAGCATTAAAAGCATTCCGTGACAAATACAATATGCCAACAGTACCTGCATTTTTACATGTACATGGAGAAGATGTATTTGTTAAATGCGATTCTTCAATGAGCGAAGAAGAAATCAAAACATTTATGCACGCATAAAACAAAAATAAAGAGCATGAATAGCTAAAACGATTCATGCTCTTTATTTTATTATTTGTCATATTTATATAGTTGATACGTTTCAATAATAGACACAATTTTTTCTGCATATTGAGGATCTGTCGCATAGCCTCCCTCAACAAGTGCTAACGCTGCTTGTTTATAATTTTTTGCTTCAATCACCGCTTTATATTGTGCTTCATTCCAACTCGTTCCTTTATGTAATAATCGCCCGTGTTGCTCAATAGACTCTTTCCAGCTAGGGTATACTTTAAAATAAGCATGAACCGTATGCCATTGCCCATTATAAAATTCTTTAGTTGGCAATGCAACACCATCGTATTGACTACCTTTTACACCAAATAAATTATAATATTTTGATGCTAATTGACTACGTCCATATTCTGATTCTAACCCTGCTTGTGCCATTGTAATGCTAGATAAAACACCATATTTTTCTTGATTTTCTTGTGCAGATACTGCTATTTTTGAAAAAAAATCTATTTTTTCTTGCTCTGCAATTCCGGTATGATTTGCTTGGTTTTCCTCTTGCTTTGAATGTGATTGCGCCAATATCAATAAAACAACTAAAAAGGACGCTATAATCATCAAACTCATTCCAAAAGCACGTGATACCACTATTTTATATTTTCTTTTCATCAATGTATTATCTCCTATCTTGTAAAGAATACACCTTCGTGTATCTTTTTTCAACACAAACCTTTTAAAACATGTTACACTATACTAATGATTGGAGGTAACTATGATAAAACTAATTGTTTCTGATATGGACGGCACTTTATTAGATAACACATTAAATGTTACAAAAGAAAATAAAGATGCCATTTTATACACAACTAAAAAGGGAATTCCCTTTGTCATCGCAACCGGTCGTCATCTCAATGAAGCATTACCAGCTTTAAAAGCTGCTGATTTACATTGCCCGATTATTTCTGCAAATGGTGCAGCCATTTATAACGAGCATCAAGAATTGATAAAAGTCAACGCCATATCGCCTAATAATGTCTTAGCAGTTCTAGAAATTGCAGAAAAATATGATACATTATTCATCGAATTGATGATGTTATCAGGTATTTTATCAGACCAACCTAAAAAGCGGGAAATGATGATGAAAACATTTATCTCTGGACGTTTACACAATGGCACACCTGAAGAAATTGAATTGGCTGTTAAAGAAAAATTAAAAGAATTTCCCGTATCTTATGTTTCATCATTACAACAATTTATTAAAGAAGAAAAGACAGATAAAGTATTAAAAATTTTTGTTTGTAATACAGTACAAAACGAACAATTAGATGCGTTTAGACAAGACATCTCTCAGCTAAGTGATGTATCTATTACATCATCACATCCTGAAAATGTTGAAATCAATAGTCTTTATGCTCAAAAAGGCATTGCTGTAAAAGATATGGCAAGACAAATGAATATTTCACTTGAAGATGTTTTTGCAATCGGCGATAATATGAATGACTATTCTATGATTTCTGTTGTAGGATATGGTGTTGCTATGGGGAATGCTGTACCAAATTTAAAGAAAGCCGCACGTTATGTCACAGATAAAAATTTTGAAAGTGGTGTTGCAAAAGCCATTTATCATTTTGTAAATGAGGAGAACTTAGCATGACAAAAAAGACATCATTAAGAACATACATTAAACATTTTAATAAAGAAGTCCTTAAATTAAGTTGGATTTATATTTTAGCGATTAGTCTATTACTCATTGTTCTTGTACAACTTTACCGTACGTCAACATCAGCTAGCAGTGTCAATCAACCAACTACAATGCAAAAACTTGAACAAGAAATCCAAACATTAAAACAAACTGTTCAAACACAAGAAATGCAAATTCAACAATTACAAAACGATATTGAACACTTCATCAATAAATAAATATATAACCATACATGAGAAATACCTTTTTATTTTAATCATACAACATCATTCTCATGGCAGAAAAAAGGAACGAAAAAGGTGGTGAATGGCTCCACCTTTTTCATTTTTTCTCCACCAACACAACTTAACGAAGAGCCATTAAAACTCTATAATAAATCGTGTTAGTGGAGGACATTCTCCAACAGATTGGAAGAAGAACCATATAAAAAAACTTGGTACGTGTACCAAGTTTTTTAGCCTATACCTATATAATGTGATGCTACGCAGATAGCTTTCTTTTTTTCTTGATTGCTTTAATAATTTTTAAAGCACGTTCTCTCGTTTTTTTATTTGGACTTTTTAATCTGCGATACGCACTTGAAATATCTTGTTTTTCCATATCCTCGTCTTCTTCCTTCGTTCTTAGTATATTACCAACTTGCTTTTTTCACGCCTACAAGCTGACCTTTTAAAGCTAATTCTCTAAAGTTCACACGTGATAAACCAAATTTTCTCATATAGCCTCTTGGACGTCCGTCTAATAAATCTCTATTTTTATAGCGAATTGGATTAGCATTTTTCGGTAATTTTCTTAAACCTTCTATATCGCCTTTTGCTTTTAATTCTTTTCGAATAGATGCATATTTTTCAATGAGTTCTCTTTGTTTCATCGCTTTTATTATTTTTGATTTTTTAGCCATTTTACCTCCTAATTACCCTAAATAGTAATAATTACGTTTTATTATAAAGTATCGTATTCTAAATTGCAAGTAAAAATATTATTTTAGATACACTAAAAAACACGTTGATAACCAACGTGCTTCTCTTATTTTATTAAATTGTATCAATAAAAATTTTTAATCTATTCATTGCTTCTTGTAATTCTTCAATAGAATACGCATAAGAAATACGGACAAATCCCTCTCCGCCTTCTCCAAAAGCTGATCCTGGTACAATCGCTAATTTATGTTCTCTTAATAATCTTTCACAAAAATCATTTGAACTTAAACCAAATTTTTTGATATTTAAAAAGACATAGAATGCACCCTCTGGTTCAAAGCACTCTAAATTCATTGATTCAAACATACTTAATAAATAACGTCTACGTTGATTATAGGATGTACGCATATATTCTATTTCATCATCACAATCAGATATTGCCACAATACCTGCATACTGTCCTACAGTTGAAGGAGCAATCACAGTGTACTGATGAATTTTTATCATTTCGTTAATGACAATGGCTGGTCCTAAAGCATATCCTAAACGCCAACCTGTCATGGCAAAAGCTTTTGAAAAACCATTTAATACAATAGTTCTTTCTTTCATACCTTCAATATTCGCAATACTATAATGCGGAGTATCTGTATAGGTTAATTCACTGTATATTTCATCACTTAATACAAAAATATCATGCTTTTTAATTACTTCAGCAATTTTTTCTAAATCTTCTTTTTCCATAATCGCCCCAGTTGGATTATTTGGATAAGAAATAATAACCATTTTTGTTTTAGGTGTAATGGCAGCTTCTAATTTTTCAGGAGTTAGACGAAATTTTTCTTTTTCATCTAAAGAAATAAGTACGGGTACTCCTCCTGCTAAAGTAATGGTTGGTATATAAGATACATAAGATGGATCTAATACAATAACTTCATCTCCATTATCTATCATCGTACGGAGCGCTAAATCAATCCCCTCACTACAGCCTACAGTCACAATAATTTCATCTTTCGGATCATAATCTAATTGATATTTTCGTTTGTTAAAATCGGCAATGCCTACTCGTAAATCATACAAGCCTGCATTTGGCGAATAAAAGGTACTCCCTTGTCGCAATTTCGTAATCGCTTCTTCTCTAACATGCCAAGGTGTATCAAAATCAGGCTCCCCAACACCTAAAGAAATGACATCTTCAATCATTGCTGCTATTTCAAAAAAGCGACGAATACCCGAAGATGTTAAAGAGGTTACTTTTTTGTTTAACGGGTTTCTCATTGACTTACCACCATTCGTTGATCTTTTTTGTTTTGGAAAAGAATTTTATTATGGTCTTTGTAACGTACCAATACAATATGTGTTGCCGTACTCACAACATCATCTAACACAGCTAGTTGGTTGACAAACTTCGCAATAGATTTCATTGGTGCTTTTCTTAAAATCACTAAGAAATCATAACTTCCTGACATTAAATACAGTGCTTCTACTTCTGGATAACGGTAAATTTGTTCTGCAATATCATCAAATCCACTACCTTTTTGTGGTGTTACTTTTAATTCAATAACAGCAGATACATCATGATCATTTGTTTTATCCCAATTAACAAGTGCTTGATAGCCACAAATAATACCTTCTTTTTCTAATGCTTTCACAATCTCTTTTACAGTATCGACACTTTCACCTACTAATGCTGCCAATTCTTCGTATGTTAATCTACCATTATTTTCTAATAAAGCTAGAATTTGCTCTTTTATCTTATCCATACGCCATTCTCCTTTAATTGTTCAATATAATTTTGTATTTTTTTCGTCCCAATAGCTTTTTCAATTTGAGATACCGTCTGCGGTGTTATATCAACGCGATAAGCAACATTTGTTTGATTGTCAATAGCAGATACAACCATTAACCCGTCCTCATACATACATTCTACCGAATGACAAAAGGTACGAAAAACATCTAGTAATTCAGAAACACAATAAGCACGTAATCGTTTATAAGAATCCACTATTTCTACGGGAATGTAGTAGCCATCTACTAACTCTAGTGGTTCTGATTTTATAATTGCTTTCTTCTTTTTTGTAGCCATGTTTGTACTTCCTTTATTCCTAGTCCCTTCTATTTTATACTGTTTGTGTCTAAATTGCTACTAGAAAAAAAGGACTTCCTCCCCTATAATAAAAACGGAGGCTAAATTATGTTAAAAAATTATAAAACACTTTTATTTGATATAGATGATACGTTATTAGATTTTAAAAAGGCTGAACATATTGCTTTTAAACAATTATTAGCACATCACAATATCGACTATACGGACACAACATTTCAACTTTATTTATCTATCAATGAACCATTATGGAAAGATTATGAATTAGGCAAACTAGATAGAGCCACTGTTTTATCAAGTCGTTTTGAACAATTTTTTGCACACTATCAACTCTCTGTATCTGGAAAAGAATGCGATATATTATATCGTTCCTATTTAACAATAGGCAATCAACTACTAGACGGGGCTTTAGAGTTAATTGATACCGTATCAAAAACACATCAACTTGCTATTGTTACCAATGGTGTCTATGACACACAAATGGCTCGTTTGAAAAACAATGGATTATTGCCTTACTTTAAACATATTTTTGTATCAGACAAAGTTGGATTTCAAAAACCCGACAAACGTTTCTTTGATACAATATGGCAAGAGATGAACATTACTGATACATCATCCGTTTTAATCATCGGTGATTCATTAGGAGCAGATATAAAAGGTGGACAAAATGCCGGAATTGATACATGTTGGATTAACCCAACACACCAACCTAATACATTGTCACACCCTATTACTTATACAGTTGATGCATTACAAGATTTATACACCTTATTTTAACTACATATATTAAAAGAAGCAGTATCCTAACATTTTTAGATATTAGGATATCGCTTCTTTTCTGTTAATATCATTGTATGTTTTAAATATACTTAATGAATGTAAAAGATGTATAGCCTATTTCTTATTTAAATCTAAATTCTCTACAGACTATCTATATTATCGAATATATACATCAAAATGATTACCTACGGTTCCTCGATCATACACTTTTCCTTTTGCACCAAATGGTGTATCAATTACTGTCCCAATAGGTGCATTATTTGCTAAAACAATATAACCATCTCCGTCAACAACATATCCATTCGCATTGACATGACGCCCTGGGATGCGCAATCCGCCTCCTGGTAAGACTGATTGTGAATAATATGTAAATTTATAACCACTCCAGTTAATAATTCCTAAAAACATAAATTGATTTAATGAATAACTTGCTGGAGTTAAAACGGGATTTTCAATAAATTCTACTTGTTCAATCTCTTTCCCTGTATTTAAATCATATACTTTATTATAATCTTCCCTTTCAATCGTTAATTGTGTTTCGTCTTCATTCAGTGTTAAAACAGTCCCAATTTTTAGTAATTGTCCATCCGACACATCATTCAAACGTAATAATTGGTAAAAAGGAATATTTGTTGCCCATGAAATACCAAATAGTGTATCTCCAAATTGAACGGTATATTGTTGCATTCCTTCGTTTGTTTTTTGGATACTTTGTCTAATGTGTTGAATACTTCTTGGTTCCCATAATTTAACAGTCGATTCTGCATGTACTGTTACTGACTGTGGTATAAACATTGCTGTCATTGTTAGTATCGTCATCGCTACTGCTGTTTTTGATAACATCTTTTTATATAATTTTTTTAAATGCATGATATAATCTCCATTTCTTTTTGAAATCGAAACGTTCTTCGATGTTTTGATTTCATTTTTACTTATTTGCTCTTTTTATCTTTTATTTAGCAAATAACGTTTTGTATTTTAACTATACAAAAATTAGTGATGTTCTAATCACCTTGTCATGCTAGCACAAAAAGTTTTTTGTTTAAAACAAGAAAACGTTTTCTTTTATATATCTTTAATATCTCTGTTACATAAATTTTCCGATGTTACACTTTTGTTATTTTTGTCATGATTTTGTTACAAAAAAAGAAAATTCCCACATGCCATTAAAATTCATCAAAAAAGCAAAATAAAAACCCCATTTCATAAAGTTTTTCACTCTTAAAATGGGATTTCTTTAAATGAATGACGACATTTTGAACAAATGTATTTCGACACATTAAATCGTCGTTGTCGATAAATCACTTGTTGGCAACCGGTACATTGATAAGTATATTTTGGTTGTTTTTGATTGACATTTTTGACGTAGCGACTGCCACCAACTTGTTTTAATAATTGTTTAAAATCTTTGTCTTGATGCTTATATCCTAAACCTTGTAAATGTAGATGATAATGACATAATTCGTGCTTAATAACACCAATCAATTCATCTTTTCCAAATACAACTACTATTTTGGGATTAAAATCTAAATTATGTGTTTTAAGATGATACCTGCCACCCGTTGTTTTTAGTCGAGGGTTAAAAATTGCTTGATGAACAAATGGCTGTTTAAAAAATGTCAAAGAGATACATTCAACAAGTTTTTGTAGTTCCTCATTTGTCATCTAAAGGTACCATACTTAAAGAAATTCTGTTTTTTACTATATCGACGGCATCAATCCATACCGTTACTATATCACCAACAGACACAATATCGCTGGCAGATTTTACAAATTTTTGACTCATTTTAGATAGATGAACAAGCCCATCTTGTTTTACACCAATATCTACAAAAGCACCAAAATCAACAACATTTCGAACTGTACCCTCTAGTGACATGCCGACTTTTAAATCTTCCATTGTCATGACATCACTTCTTAAAATTGGTGCGGGTATATCATCACGCATATCTCTACCCGGCTTTTGTAGTGCTTCTAAAATATCTGTGACGGTTTCTTGTCCTAATCCTGTTAGATGTGTTGCTTTTTCAACATCAATCGTTTTTAAAACATCTGTTGTTTCTTCTTGTCCAAGAGCATCTATTTGAATGTTAAATGCATGCAATAATGCTTTGGTTTCTGTATAAGATTCTGGGTGTATTGGCGTATTATCCAATATCGTTTCTCCACCAACCACTCGTAAAAATCCTGCTGCTTGTTCAAAAGCTTTATCACCTAGTCTAGCGACTTTTTTTAGTTCAAAACGATTTTTAAAGGCACCATGCTCATCACGATAAGCAACAATATTATTCGCAATCGTTTTATTCATACCGGCAACATATTGTAATAAAGAAGCACTCGCTGTATTTAAATTAACACCTACTTGGTTCACAACTGTTTCAACAATAAAATCTAGTTGATTTGTTAGTTGTTTTTGTGAAACATCATGTTGATATTGCCCAACTCCTACAGATTTAGGATCAATTTTTACTAATTCTGCCAATGGATCTTGTAAACGACGTGCAATACTCACGGCACTACGTTCTTCTACTTGATAATCTGGAAACTCCAATCTCGCAATATCACTTGCAGAGTAAACGGATGCACCTGCTTCATTCACAATGACATAGTGTACTGGACGATTTAACTGTTTAATCTGAGTAGCAACAAATTGTTCAGATTCACGACTAGCTGTTCCATTCCCAATCGCAATCATCGTAACATGATACATTTCTAATAAGTCGCAGAAAATTTTTCCAGCTTCTTGTCGTTTATATTCTGGAGCTGGTTTATGAGGATAAATCACGCTTTTTGCCAGTACACGTCCTGTTTCATCAATAATCGCTAATTTGCATCCTGTTCGATAGGCTGGGTCTAATCCTAAAATAACACGTTCTTTCATTGGTGGTTGTAACAATAAATTTTTTAAGTTTTCACCAAATACTTGAATGGCTTGTGTATCTGCTATTTCTGTTAATTCATTACGAATATCTCGTTCAATACTTGGTGCAATAAAACGTTTATAAGCATCTTCGATTGCTTTTCTTATATATTCAGCAGTAACATTATTAGGGTATTTGATAAGCTGTTTTTCCAAATACTCCATAATTTTCTGCGTATCAATAGTAACATCTACTTTTAAAATATCTTCCTTTTCTCCACGATTTAATGCTAAAACACGATGAGGACGTATTTTAGTAACCAATTCTTGAAACTCATAATACATTTCATAAACATGTTTTTCATCTTTACTCTCATCTTTTACAGTAGACACAATAGAACCATATTTAAATGTATATTGTCTAATCCATTCACGATACTTTGCTGTATCGCTAATTGTTTCTGCTATAATTTCATGTGCTCCTATTAAGGCATCTTCTATCGTTTCTACTTCTTCAGATAAAAATTGACACGCTTTTTCATCAATATTAGCATCTTTAGGGCTAGACAATATCCATAAAGCGAATGGCTCTAATCCCTTTTCTTTAGCGATTGTTGCTTTTGTACGTCTTTTTTGTTTAAAAGGTCGATATATATCTTCTAATTGTTGCATTTTTTCTGCTTTTTGAATAGCTTGTTCTAATTCAGGTGTTAGTTTACCTTGTTCTTCAATCAATCGTTGTACTTCTTCTTTACGTTTTAGTAAATTTTCTAAATAATGATGTACGTCTTCGATTTCTCTAATTTGTACTTCGTCTAATGCTCCAGTCATTTCTTTACGATAGCGTGCAATGAACGGAACTGTATTACCTTCTTTTAATAATGATAATACTGTTTGAATTTGATTTGCTTTAAATTGCGGTAATTTTTTAACTGTTAATGAAAATACTTTTTCTTCCATAGCGTTCCTTTCTATTCTTTTCTAGCATATAAAAAGAGAGTTTTCACTCTCTATATTGACAATCATTAAATCATGCCAGTGACACACTACTTTATTCTTATCAACAACACAATTTTTGAAAAAAGGTTATTCCCAACGATGTTTTGGATGAATGATTTGATGATGTTCTTCTACGCCACTTTTAGATATAATCAATCCGTGTAAAGCACCATTGTAGACAGCCCCACCGTCGATACCAAACTTACCTTTATGATACCATAAATGTGTATCAAATAAACGACTGTGTAAAGATTGAACAGGTGTGTGCCCAAAAATAATTGGTTTACCAAGCGTGTTTTCTGTTTGATGGAAAGGCTCACGAATCCAAATAAAATCACGTCTAGATGTTTGATGCCAGTCTTCTAAATCAAAATTAACACCTGCATGCACACAAATACAATAATCTGTTTCGTAATATAAAGGTAATTCCTTAATAAAAGTTATCAACTCAGGGTATCTTGTTTGTATCATAGATGCTGCTTCTTGAGGTGTTTCTTCTTCCAATACACCTTTATAAAGCAATCCCTCAATCGTTGCTTGACCACCATTTCTTAAATACCAGTCCATATTTTCTTGAGGATCCCCTAACCATTTTAATAAAATATCCTCATGGTTCCCACTTATGCAAATCGCACCTTTTCTATCAACCAATTCTTTTACTTTTAAAAAACATTCCTTTGTTTTTGGCCCTCTATCTGCCAAATCGCCTAAAAAAACTAATTGTTGCTCCTCTTCATTCCAATACCGTAATAATTTTTCTAATAAATCATATTCTCCATGTATATCTCCAACAATAAATAGCTTTTCTTTCATTTTCACGCCTCCAAACTCGTCAATTTATTATAACACGTTCCATAAAATAAGAGCAATTCTTATTGTGCAATATCGTATCAATTCCTTTTTAAAAATCATCAACAAAAGTTTTATTCTTTTATATTAAGCATTTCATTTATTCATGGTATATTTATCCTCTTTTATGACTATCCGTATGACTTTTTCATACACCAATGTCTGTTTTTCTTACAAAGACTTCTTCATAAAATAAAAAAGATAGTATATAGGCTAACCCATATACTATCTTATCTATATATGATTTATTCGTCATTGATTTATATTCTAATAATTTAATAATTAAAAACCTAGTTCTGATAAGGGAATATGACGATAATAATTGTCAACAGCTTGTCGATTATAGACCGTTACATCTTCTGGTAATTGTGACATATTTAACCATATCAATTTTTCGTTTTTTTCTGGTTCGTTAATGGAAAAATCGTATTCATCTTGTGCATGTAATATATAACTAAAATAAAAATAATAATACACTTCATCCTCACTTTTATGATGAATGGTCGTCACTAATTTTAGACGTTCTTTATCAATATCAATATTTAATTCTTCTTTGACTTCTCTTTTAGCTGCTTGCGTTAATGTCTCTCCCTCTTCAACATGTCCACTGGCTCCCATATCATAAAAGCCATCCATAAAACCTGTATTTTGTCGTTTTTGGCATAATACTTTATCATCATAAATAAACATCACAAAGACAGCACTTTTTGTTTTATAACGTTCTTTTGTTCGCATATTATTTTCCTTTTGCATCAATAAAATAAGTATTTCCTGCCGCTTTTTCCAAACGATTCATCAAAGCAATACCCATACCTTTTTTTTCATACACTTGTGCGAGTATGACATCTACATTTGATTTATCAAAATAGCGTAACCCGTCATACAGATGTTTTGATGCACTTTCAACATCTTCAATGCCACCTAAACTATATGTTTGAACGACTTGTTCTTGATAACACTCCACTAAATTTTCATCAGCAAGTATACCAATACGATTATTTTCAGATTGAAAATGGCGAATAGCTAAATCCCATAATTCTGGACTTTGAGAATCTACCAAATAAATAGGTTGTCTTGGTGCATAATGTTTATATTTCATTCCCGGAGCCATAGGAATATCCTCTGCTTTTAATATTTTTTCTTCCATATCAAAAACAGGAAATTCATATTTCATTAACTCTTCTTTTGTAATAGCCCCCGGTCTTAAAATAACAATGCCTTTAGGATTTGTTAAATCTACTACTGTTGATTCAATTCCTATTGATGCATTTTCACCATATAAAACCCCTTCAATTTTTCCAAAAAAGTCATCCAAAACATGAGCTGCACGTGTCGGACTTGGCTTCCCTGACGTATTGGCACTTGGTCCTACCAAAGGAAAACCTACTTTATCAATCAATTCTAAAGTCGTAGAATGATTCGGCATACGCAACGCCACCGTTTTTCGACCAGATGAGATAGCAGGTGCAAATACATTTTCTTTAATGTGACAAATGATTGTTAAAGGTCCTGGCCAGAATGTTTCAACTAATCGAGGTAAATATTCTGGAGGATTGACAATATAAGGCGATACATCTTTTGTTGCAACATGAACAATTAAAGGATTATCACTAGGACGTCCCTTTACTTCATAAATACGTTTCACAGCTATTTCATTATTGGCAATCGCTCCCAAACCATACACCGTTTCCGTTGGAAAAGCTACAATATGCCCATTTTGCAACAAACGGACAGCTTCATCTATTTGATCCAATGTAATCAATTCTGTTCTCATATTCTTCTCTCCTCAATGATTAACATTCTATCCAACCCCATATAATCTTTTAATACACTAATGTATTTATCTGGAAAAGATTGTTGAAATAGTTTCTTTAGTTTTTCTGCTTGTTGATACCCGATTTCTAATAATACACAACCATTCTTTGCTAACACAGCAGGTAATTGTTTTGCCAAAACTTCATAAATGGCATAGCCATTATTTTGTGCAAATAATGCAAGGTGTGGCTCATATTGTAAAACACTATCATCCATATCACATACTTCATCATGGCTAATATAAGGGGGATTACTTACAATCACATCATATTGCTCCGTAACCGAAGAACATACATCACTTTCAAAACAATGTACATCGGCATGTAACTGTTTGGCATTATGTGTTGCCACACATAATGCCTCTTTAGAAATATCAACCATATCAACTAGACTATTCGGTCTTTCTAATTTTATAGTAAGACCGATAATACCCGTCCCCGTTCCAATATCCAATACCTTTATCTGTGCGTCTATCGGTATGCGATTTAATACTTGCTCAACAAGTAATTCCGTTTCCGGACGTGGAATAAGTGTATCTTTTGTCACCATAAACTCTCGTCCATAAAACCATTCTTTGCCAACAATATATTGTAAAGGAACACCTTGTTTTAATTTTTCAAAATCCTTGAAAAACTGCTCTTGTATTGTTTTTGGCACATTATCTTGTAAGTGGTATATCAAATCTGATTTTGTCCAATCTAATCGGTCACATAGTAATCGTTCAACTAAATCAGGTCTATGACTATACTCTAATTGTGCCTTTTTTATGAACGTAGCATAATTAGTTTCCATTATTTAACTCTTCTAATTTTTTCGTTTGATCATACAACACTAATGCATCAACAACTTCATCTAATTTTCCAGATAGAATTTGATCTAGTTTTTGAATCGTTAATCCGATACGATGGTCTGTTACACGATTTTGTGGGAAATTGTATGTACGAATACGTTCTGAACGATCTCCTGTTCCGACCGCTGATTTACGATTAGCGTCGTATTCTGATTGTGCTTCTTGTTGTAACTGATCATATACACGAGCACGCAATACTTTCATTGCTTTTTCACGGTTTTTCAACTGAGAACGCTCATCTTGCATAGCAACAACAATACCTGTTGGTAAATGTGTCAAACGAACAGCAGATGCTGTTTTATTCACGTGCTGTCCACCAGCTCCACTCGCATGATAAATATCCACACGAATATCTTTTTCAGCAATATCCACTTCGACTTCTTCTGCTTCTGGCATGACAACAACTGTCGCTGTAGACGTATGAACACGGCCTTGAGATTCTGTTTCAGGAACACGTTGTACACGATGTGCACCACTTTCATATTTTAACTTGGAATAAACTTTATCTCCTGTAATCATCAATGTAATTTCTTTATAGCCACCAATTCCTGTAATATTAGCGTCCATTACTTCTACGCGCCATCCTTGTGCTACAGCATATTTTTGATACATATTGAATAAACTTCCAGCAAATAATGCTGCTTCATCTCCACCAGCAGCACCACGTATTTCCATAATGATATTTTTTTGATCATTTGGATCACTTGGTAACATCATAATTTTAATATCTTCTTCTAATTTTTCTTTTTCTTTTTTCAAATTAGACAATTCTTCTTTCGCTAATTCAGCCATGTCTGCATCTAAATTTTCACCAAGCATTTCTTCTGTATCTGAAATACTTTGTACGACGTCTTTGTAACGTTTATACGTTGCTACTTTTTCACGAAGTCCAGCTTCTTCCTTTGTCAATGCCATAAAACGTTTTGTATCAGCAATAACATCTGGATCACTCATCAATTCAGATAACTCTTCATATCGTATAATTAAACTTTCTAATTGATCAAACATATTTTACTCCTTATTTTCGTTTATTGGTGGGTGATGATAATGTTTACGACAAACTGGATAATAAGATTCATTCCCACCTATTTGTATTTGTTCTCCTGTATAAATGGCTTTTCCGTCCACAACACGCATATTCATAATTGCTTTTTTATGACAAAACCAACAAATAGTTTTCATTTCTTCAATTTTATCTGCTTGTAATAATAAATATTGTGATCCTTCAAATAATTCATTTCTAAAGTCATTTTTTAGACCAAATGCCATAACAGGAATATTCAATTTATCAACAATTTTAGCTAGTTGTAAGACATGTTCTTTTTTCAAAAATTGTGCTTCATCAATCAACACACAGTATGGCACAATCTCTAACATTGCAATATAATCAAAAATATTCGTTTCGTCATAAATGGCTATAGCTTCTCGACGCAAGCCGATACGACTAGAAACATATCCGATCTCATCTCGATTATCTATTGCACTCGTCATAATAACAACAGCTTTATTTTGTTCTTCATAATTATGGGCAACTTTTAAAATTTCAATTGTTTTTCCTGAATTCATTGCACCATATCTAAAAAATAATTGCGCCATATTTATACTCCTTTTCTATATACAACGATTTATTATAGCATAAATCTTTATCGTTTACCGATGTTTTCGTGTAATTTTTGAGAAAATCATAGACCATAGAATAGCTAGAAACGCTCCACTTGAATCTAAAATAACATCTTCTAAAAGTGGTGTACGATTTGGTGTTAAACTTTGATGAAATTCATCAAAACCCGCATAGAATATACATAAAATCAATGCAAGAAAAAAGACAATTTTTCTATCTTTTATATACACTTTCAATCCTTTAAACCAGGCATATCCTAATATAAAAAAACTCATAAAATGAGCAAATTTCCGAATGAAAAATTCAATAAAAGCAATATAGCCATTCGCTTGAATACTTATCTCTTTTCCACCATATAAAAAAGAAATATGACTGAATGTATCTATAAATGGAAAATGAGAAAGTAATTTTTCTAAAGGCGACACTAAACTTTGTTCATGATATGGCTTAGATGACATGTAAAACAAAAATGCCATAATGGTAATGGCAATTCCTATCCATACTTGCCCTTTTCTTTTGTGTGACATATTTCCTCCAAAAAAGACGTTAGGCAATAGCATTGACCTAACGTCACTCTTTTTAATCATTTAACAATTTTGAACGTTCTTTACTCGATAAAAACGGACTACGCTTTGTTAAAATCAGAATTGGATATTGATACGCTGAAAATAAAACAGACAAAAGCATATATACTTCTAAATAGATAATACTTTGAATGCTAATAAGCGCATAGTTCATTGACATAGACACATAGTACAATCCTACAAACGCAAGGCTACTACAAACAGTTGCTGTGACAATATTTAACCACACTGATTTCATACGACGATTATTGACCGTTCGATGAATATTTTTTGTGAAAAATCCACAAGCACATAATATCAATGACGCAGCAACAAACATAAATATATTGATTGTCATATCTTGTTTTAAAATGATGCTCGTTAAAATACCCGCGATAACACCATATAAAATACTCACACCATATAAAGCAGAAAAACCATAACGATATACCGTTGTAATAAATGGTAGCATTGCTACCGGAAGTAGTAGTTCCGGTCTAACATAACAAATAATGACGGTTAAAAGCAAAGTCATCATAAGAGCAATGCTTATTTCTTTGATATTTTTGACTGCCACTTGATTCATAGACTAACCTCTTTCTTCTGGTAATCTGTACCCAGACGCTTCCATAATAATTGGTAAAACGATTGGGCGACGTTTTGTTTTATCAAACAAGAATTTACTTAATTCATCACGTACTTCATTACGCAAACGACTCCACTCAAACTCATCTTGTGCCAGATGATTTTCAACTACTTGTCTAACTAATTCTTTACTTTCTTTCATAATATCCATACTATTTTTAAAGTAAACAAATCCACGAGAAATAATTTGAGGCTCAGATAAAATAATACCTAAACGACGAGAAATCGTTAAAACAGCCACTAATACACCGTCTTCAGATAAAATTTTACGATCTCTCAACACTACATTACCAATATCACCTACACCAATACCATCAATTAGGACATTGCCTACTGGAATTTCCCCAGCAATACGCATCGTTTTATCTTGATAATGTAATACATCGCCTTTTTGTAATAAGAATGTTGACTCTGCTGGAATACCTACTTTTTGAGATAGTTCTGCATTTTTCATCATCATTTGATATTCACCTGTTACTGGCACGACATATTTAGGTTTTAATAAATTAACTAAAAGTTGTAAATCATTTGGAGAAGCATGACCTGATACACGTACATTATCAGAAACAGATTTTACACTTGCACCAACTTTATAAATAAAATCTTTCGTACGAGCAACAACAGTTTCCATAGCAACTGACGGGGTAGTAGTAATATATACTAAATCTCCCTCTTTTAAATTCACTTGTGGATGACGTTGTTTTGCCATACGTAGCAATGCGTGAATCGGCTCTCCTTTTTGTCCTGTTTCTAAAATCACAACTTGGTTATCTTCATATTTTTTCAAATCGTTTAATTTGCATAAAATAGATTTATCTGGCAATACCAATTTTTTTAATCGCAAAGCGACATCCATTATTTCGACTAATGAACGTCCTGTTAAAAATACTTTTCTTCCAGACTTATGTGCAGCATCTAATACTTGTTGAACACGTAAAATATTGCTTGCCATACAAGACACCACAATACGTCCACTGGCATTCAAAAATGTATCTAACACATCTGAAGCAACTTCTAATTCGCTACCACTTTCAATATGCGCTGTTGCATTACTTGAATCACTCAATAAAGCAAGTACACCTTCTTGCCCAATTGCAACTAAACGTCTAAAATCTGTTTGATACATCGGCGTTGCACTTTGATCAAAACGGAAATCTCCCGTGTATACAATCGAACCTTCGTCTGTTTTTAATACAATACCTACAGAATCTGGAACAGAGTGCGTCGTTTTAAAGAACGAGATGACTACATGGTCAAATTCAATTTCTGTTTCTTCATCTACTACGTGGAAATCATCTGTTCGACTTAATAAGTTTTGTTCTTTAGCAGCTAATTTTGCAATTTCAATCGTTAATTCTGTCCCAAATACAGGTACTTCAATATTTTGTAAAAGATACGGAAGTGCACCAACCGCATCTGCATGTCCATGTGTTAAGAAAACACCGGCAATTCTATCCACATTTTCTTCTAAATAGGTAAAGTCAGGAATGACAACATCAATCCCTAACATTTCATCTTCTGGGTAAACTAGCCCACAATCCAATACAAATATCGTATCGTTAACTTCAACGACATACATATTTTTACCATTTTCACGTACGCCACCCAATGACATAATTTTTATATCTGACATTTCTTTCTCCTTCATCATTTATATACTCTACTCTTCACTTCATGCCTATACATTATATCATAATATTACATAAATCGCTCATACACAAGACAATTAAATCTTGCACCAGCGATTTCAGAGGTCATAATCTGCTGCGTATTTACAAATGACATTTTTTCATAAAATAATCTAGCAGGCGTGTTTTTATCGACAACATTCAGCATCACTTTAGTATATCCTTTTTCAGTAAGTACCTCTATTGCAAAATCTATCAGTTTTTTGCCATACTGTTTATTTTGATGGGACGGTAAAATATATAGTGAATAAATTTCTGCTACCGTTTCTACAAAATCCCAACGATTTTTTCCAAAGGCAATCACACCAACAATCTCATGATTTTCTACAGCAACAGCAAAAAATCGTTTTTGACCTTCCATCCCTTTTCTAAATCCGTTCACCCAATAGGTATCAGAGAGTGTCTGTAAAAATTTTTGAGAGAGAATCCCTTTATAAGCACTTTTCCAAGTCGTAGCATGTACTTTACTCATCTCTTCTATATCATCTAATGTTGCCCACCTAATCATTTCTTTCTCCTTATTCTTATTTATTTTGAAAAAGAGCGAATAGAATAGGCTATTCACTCTCATTTTTTATCTTTATCACGATATGATGTTTCTTTAAACAAAATCGGATTTTTTAAATCTAATAAATTCAAGTAATCAATGAGTAAAAACTCGCCGACAATCGTTAAAGCTAAAATCACATACACGTCAACTTCAACATCAGCTAATGTTAACATTAATGCTATAACAGCAAAAATAAAACCAATACCATACATAGACATCACTGCACGTGCATGAGGTTTCCCTTTCATCATAAAACAATGATGCATATGTTTTCTATCTGCTTTTGTGACAGATTGTCCTTTTAAAAAACGTCTTAAAATAGCCATTGTCGCATCTGTTAATGGAACACCTAAAATCACAATCGGCGTAATAATCGCGACAATCCCTGGTCTTTGTATCCCCATTAAACAAAAAACAGAAAGCATAAACCCAATAAATAAGACGCCTGTATCTCCAATGAAAATCCGAGCAGGATGAAAATTATGTGGTAAAAAACCTAATAATGTTGCCACAAGCAAGAGAACCATCATTGTCAAAATAAAAACACTTACTGGAGAAAATAAATAACTAATAAACCCTAAAGTACTCAATGCAATAATAGACACACCCGTTGATAAGCCATCTAATCCATCAATCAAGTTCAAGGCATTTGTAATATAGTAAATCCACACAACAGTGGCAATGTATCCGACAATATCTGCCGTTAAATTGTCTCCAAAAATCTGTTCAAATAATCCATATATTCTAAAATTGGTCGTCCAATACACAATAGTAGCTGCAATAATAATGCCAAGTGATTTCTGCAAAGGAGAAATATCATATCTATCATCAATAATACCTGTCACAAAAATGACTAAAGATGCAAAAAATAATGGCACTTGTTCTCTAACAACTAATCTAAACATAACCGTTAACAAAAAAACAGCTAACCAATACACAATAAAGATAACAACACCACCCATTGTAATAATTGGTCGATTGTGCACCTTTCTCTCATTCGGCACATCTAAAAAGCCTTTTTTAGTCGCCCACTTGCACCATATATGTGTGCCAATATACGACATAATCATGGTTGCTATAAACATTAGCACAAAGCCCATTTGAAAACTCACCGGATGTGCCTCCTTCCAAAAGTTGTTAGTAACATTATACTCTACTGTTGATTTTTTCACAACTTACTATATTAAAATAAATTATATAATTAAATTAGCCAGTAGTACAAAAAAAGCATCTCATAGGATATACTTTTCATAACCACAAAAAAAGGATACCAAGAGATGCAAGAATACTATAACACAAAAGGCAAATATATAACAGAAAAAGAACGTTACTTCATCGAAAAATGGAAAAAAGAAGGTAAAAGCAATAGAGAAATCAGTCGATTATTGGGAAAAAATCACCAAACCATCAATAACGACATCAAACGTGGACTTATCGATTTATCTTTTCATGGTGGCACTAAAGAATACTCTGCTCAAAAGGCACAAAACGATTATCATCGTTTACGTTTAGCCGTAGGTAGAACAGATACGTGGACGGTAGAAAAAGAAGCCCTCATCAGAGAAAAAATCATGGATAAATATTCCCCTGAAATGATTAGTCAACTACCTGATATGCCCCTCTTGTACAACGATTTACACATGGGTATACAAAGGATGGATTACAGATATTTCACGTAAACATTTGATTTATCCTAGAAAAACTAAACCGATAACATCAACTGAAAAACGACCACCAAGAAAGGCTAATGCCTTCTCTATTGAACAAAGACCTCAAGAGATTAACGAGAGAAAAACACGATATGAAATCATTCGTCTGATTCCTGATAAAACGGCTCAAAGTGTGAATACCACTTTGACGTCTATTCAACAAGACTATTTCATCCAGTCTCTAACAGCACACAACGGTTCTGAATTTTTAAGATTAGACGAAGCCATCACTTGTCCTATTTATGACGCACATCCATTCTCTTCTTATGAACGCGGTACTAACAAAAGGCCATATATAAAATGGTGTTGGTGACCAAAATTAAGCGATGTTATGAACCGACAACGAAGATTTTTCTTCGCTATCGGTTTTCTTATTTTTAAACAAATGATTAACGATTCATATTCTAGCTCTTAAATTGTAAAAGTTACGATACCTCTCAAAACGCTTAATATTTTTAATGCACTTATTAATCTTTTCAATTGGAAGCCAGCAACACCAATTATTATAGAATCCAAACGATACCATATAGTGCTTTCACTTTTTAACTTTTGGAACAGCCTCTTTTGATAATCAATAAAATAAACATTATCTAAAAAATCTCGTCATCACACTCATAAAGACAATGATATAAACAGACAGCAACAATAAAATAATGAATGTTTGTAAATGAAACCCATTGTATTTTATTTTAGTAAATGTTGCTTGATCTATTTCTACGCCATTCACAATAATTGTTGTTTCTTTTTGGCGTGCTTTTGTCACTTTAAATAAATCACCTATATTGCCTTTATACTCTATATAGTACGCACTGCCTTTTTTTAAAGTCACATCTGTCATATCTAAATAAAATTTAGATAAAACAACTTTTCCTCCTGTTGGAGTTGATTTGTTTAATTCAAACTCTCCTGATTTTATGACTTTATTAGACTCTACTTCTACAAGTGACCACTTAACTTTACTAGATGTATCATGAGAAAATTCTTTAATTGCAACTTCAATTTCAGAAATGGTTGAATCCTCTGGAACAAAATATTGTTTCAATGTCATTTGTTCATCTAAATTACCTAAAACTTCCGCTTTCAAATTAGGATCTGTGTTGTATAAACTTCTAAAGACACTTTGAGAAGAATACCAAAACAATCCACAAATAATGATAACGGTCATTATGATGTATTGAATATGTTTTTTCATATTTTTACGCTCTTTTCTTAACCTTTATCTTAATAAGCATTTTTGTATGCTTGGGCAACTTCGTGCGTTGGTCCTTCCATTTTCACAACGCCATGTTCTAACCACACCGCTCTATTACACAACATTTCCACTTGTTCAATACTATGCGACACAAATAAAATCGTCGTATTCGCTTCAATCATTTTACGAATTCTTTGTTCGCATTTTTGTTGAAATCTAAAGTCACCTACCGAAAGCACTTCATCAACAATAAGAATATCCGGTGTACCAATAGTTGCAATAGCAAACGCTAAACGTGCTAGCATTCCTGATGAAAAATTTTTAATCGGAACATCCATAAAATCATGTAATTCCGAAAAATCAACGATATCATCGTAATAATACATCATTTGTTTTCTCGAGTATCCTAAAATTGCTCCATTTAAAAAGATATTTTCTTTAGCTGTTAAATCAAAATCAAACCCTGCACCTAATTCAATCAATGGTGCAATCGTCCCATAAATTTTTTTGGTTCCTTTAGTTGGTTTTAAAACACCTGCAATCACTTTTAATAACGTACTTTTCCCACTACCATTTAACCCAATCAGTCCAACAGCATCACCTTTATTAACGGTTAACGATACGCCTTTTAATGCCCAAAAGTCGTCTGTTGCAATTTGTCCTTTTATTTTTTTTATAATCATCTCTTTTAAATTATCCAATCTTTCCCTAGAAAGACTAAATTTGATTTCCACATTATCAACTTCTATCATCGTTGACATATAATCACCTCTTTTCAAATATGTAAACTAAATATTCAAAATAAATGTATCTTGTAATTTATAGAATACTCGTAATCCAATACCCAACGTTACAAAACAAACAACAACTGTGTATAATAACATCATTGGATCAGGAAACACTCCATATAAAGTCACATCTCTGAAAAAAACTAAAATCTGTGTTAATGGATTGTATTTAACAAAAGGTAATATAAATGATGGTAAAATAGACATATTATAAATAACAGGCATTAAATATAATAAAACTGTTAATAAAACGCTGTAAAGGTGGATAATATCTCTGAATTTCACAACAAAACTTGATAAAAACAAGCCTACTCCTAACGAAAATACTGTTAATAAGCCGATCGGAATGAATACAAAAAATATAGTAGAATGAAACTCTGCTTTTGTAATCATCATGACAATAATCAATGCACATAAAGATGATAAAATATTGATTAAACTTGATAATATTTTAGATACCGTAAACAAGTATTTAGGAATATATATTTTTCTTATCAACGCTGCATTAGAAATAATAGATGACATAGCCAAAGAGGTCGATTCAGAAAAGAAGTTAAAGACTAGTTGTCCACTTAAAACGTACAACGGGTAATTTTCAATATCAAATCTGAATAGTTGCGCAAATACAACAGACATCACTGCCATCATCATTAAAGGATTTAGAAGTGTCCAAAAAACTCCTAAAACAGATTTTCTATACCGTAATTTCACATCTCGCATTATCAATTCCCATAATAACGGAAGATATTTTTTTAATGTTATTAAACTATTTTTCATAACGATTAACCTTTCTTAACACTAAGAAATCATACATCTAAATTGTTAGCACCTTTAAGTGAAACAGTTTTGATAATACTACTACCTATTTTTCATCATCTATTATGCATTTTTCCATAAAATTCTCGAAGATGCATTTTCATTTTCGGTGGTAAGACTTTTCTCAACACTTTTTTTATCAACGCTTTAGTGAATACAACAATGCCCCCTTTAGAAGCCATACGATAACACATTTCTTCTCTCATTTTTGGATAGTATGGACCTACACCGGCGCCTAAAATACCAAGATTATAACCTCTTAAATAATGTTTTAAGTTACCATATTCAATCGCAGCAAATTTATCCGTCATACCAATGGCAGGATAGTAACCAGACTGTTGAACAATGAATGGATAAATTCTTTCAACAGCATGTAGTAGTGTACCATCTATTTTATTTGGCTCTTCTGGAAAATCTGTGTATTCCCAATCTTTGTCAAATAATGGTTTCATTGCTTTAGGTCTAAACCAAAACATCGTGCCAAATGGTGCAACTGGTGGCTTGTCAGAACTAATTGGTACTGTCAACTGTAGTTCTTTAGCCAACTCTTTTGTAATATCGTAATTAGGCCCCCACTCTGCTCCCAATGTTGGAAAGAAAATGGCGTGGTTAGGTTCAGGTGGTGTTAACAACCCTAATCTACTATTTGATTCAAATGTTTCAATCACTTCACAAACAAATCTTTGAGAACCTAATGTATTCTCAAAACATTTATAGGCAAAGCCAGCTCCTCTAATGGTTGGTGTTACTTGAGCTGTTTTTTTATCATGTGCAAAACATACATAATCATAATCCATGATGACATCTTTGACACCAACGAGCAAACTGCTCACATCTCTTCCTCTGTTTTCAATCAATCGTACATCAAGATGAGCAAATTTTGAATGTTTGAATTTTTCTTGTATCAAAATTTGTTTTTCACGTGTGTTAGTTGTTAAGTAAATATGTGCTTCTTTTGGCATTACACTCACTTTTTCAAACGTATCATCAAGTAAATCCATAAAATATACATGCATGACTAATGCGATTTTTCTTGTTGCTAGAATATGAGAAATATCTTTTTTTCCATTCTTTTGTAAAATGTATACTAAATTCATATTCTTTACAATATCTGCTTGAGGATAAGATTTCAAAATTGTATCCCATATATAATCTACTGGATACTGTGTATGATTGTCTAAATAATCATACAACTCACTCGTTTGCTCTCCAGTCGTATTGTCTAAATAATCATCAATGTTATGGAAAAAACTTCTCTTTTTAAAAATAGGACATCTATATTGTTTGATCAAAAGTTTAGGACACATCAATAATGGATAACCTGTAAACTCTCTTAAATCATCACATTGAACAGATACATCCCATTTAAAACCTAAATCGCTAAAATGCTTCGTAAAAATAGCCTCATGTTTTCCAACAGCTTCGCTATAACTATTTATCATTGGCATTTTAGACCAATATTGATAAAATTCTTCACTATTTATCATAGGTTTCCTAATCGCAATAAAATGCGATTGGATATGATCTGGTATATAACCATATTTGATACAACCGAATGGATCTGCATCATATTTAAAGAATTTTGTTAATCCCCAAAAATCAAGATCCATACAATTCATTTTATCAAATGTTTCTTTGAATGAATATATTGGTCCCATGATGGTACTATTTAGAAGAACAATTTCGTCATATGTTTTTAATGTTTCCCAACCAACATACTCTAATGCAGATTTATATGCCCAAACATCAAATCCTTTATTTTCTCTAACAAGAACATCTCCATATTGATGTAATATGTGTGACCCTTTATCAGTCAATTTACCATTAACAACAATCACAGTTCTGTCTAAACTCTTATTCAAGTCTTTTAAAAAATATGGAATATAGTCATCGACATCTCCATGTTTATCAAAGAAAAAATATATACCTAATCTTTTTATATTTTCTGTTAAAATCATATTTATTCCCTTCTACAAAGAATTTCATCAATTATTTATTAAAAATTTTCTTATTGATTATACTATCTAATTTATAAACACTCATTGAGGCAATACCTATTAGGACAAGACAAACAAAAAAGAATGCGTAACTTTTCTTTAGACCAATTAAATCTAAGTTAATTCTACTCATAAAACTGTCGATAATGACATGATGTACTAAAAAGATTGCATAAGAATATTTACATAGAAAAGCACTGACTGACACTGTGTATTTATTTTTAACTTTTTCAGATACATACACCAGTATCAAGAAAGAACTAATTCCTATCAATGTTATTTTAAATATTTGATCTATCTGTATTGAAAACAGTGTTCCTGAAAGGAATACACACAATGAGCCTATCAACGTTATGACAGATACTTTCTTCATGTATTTAACGAAATACATTCCAAACAGAACCTCTGGCAAACGCAGTAATAAGAATTTTTCTTTATGAAATGGAATATGATAGTTAAAAACTAAAAAAATATATACCATTAAAGAAATTACTGCAAAAGATTTAGGATACTCTGTCACACCTTTTCTCAAAAGTGGAAAAATAATATAGAGTAAAATAATAAACCCTAAAAACCACTCACCCACTAAATAAAAAGTTGGAACGACTTCACTTAAATACCCGTCCATACCTATCAAAGTAAATAAAATATTTTTTCTAGGAATAATACCAGAAGAAAAAGCTCGATACCCTAATGGTAAGACGAAAAACACCACACTATACACTAAATAAAACATAGGAAAAAGCGTAAGCAGTCGCTTTTTATAAAATGTTTTTAAACAAATAGAATCATTGTATGTATACATCAATGCTGCGCCTGATATGATTAAAAACAATGACACACCCCAACTACCGATGGGAATACCTCCAACCATATATGTAAAAACTGTTTTTTCAGGGAGTTGTACTGCTCGATAAAAAAACACAGCATTATAATGTGTTAGCACAATACTTATGACTGCTACTGCTCTTATAAAATCAAGATAAAATAGTCTTTTTTTCAAAGTAATCACCTATTTTCTATAATTTTATAATAATGATGCCATTATATTCGATGATACTTTCATCACTCGGCCAAGATGTCATGTTTTGAGAGATTTTTTCTGCTATGTCAATTTGCTTTTGAGAAGGACTTTTAAAATTGATACCAATCGTTCTTAAATAATTCTCCATCACAAATGTACCATGCAATGTTGAAAATGATACGGAGAAAAATGATCGACCCGTTAATTCTAACGCACTCTCTGGATACGTTGATTCGTTTAGCGATGCTGATCTATATCCCACAAAAACAACGGGTTTTGTATACGCATCTTTTCCGAATTTTTCTTCAAGACGATTTGACAACTTCGTTGCCAACATAACATCTTCTTGATATTTTACATATTCTGTATAGTAAATTCTAGCCGATGTATTGGCTTGATTGATTGCAACAAGCCCTGTCAAAACCACAACTGCTGTTTTTAAAACATCATACTTTTTAATATTTTGTAATTGATCTATATTATAATAAACTAAAAATCCACACACAAAGGGAATTGTCAACTCTGAACGTGCTGAAAGACTTTGCCCTAATATGAACGTTAATAAAAAAGGACAAACAAACACACCAAAAATAGAGAGTATATAAACAAAATAACCTTTTTGATGATTTTTGTATTTTAATGCCACAAATAAGCATGTAATTAACATAGAAATGAACAATGTATATGAATAAAAAATTCGTCCTCCAAATAAAACAACACCTATATGCGATAAGATGCTTTTAATCACAGTTAATTTATTTGCATGAGACCATAAATATTGCTCTGTAATATACGCTGTTTTGTGAATGCCTAATACACTCAATACGATTTTTTCTGTTATTGCACATAATAGAACGCCCCCCACAAATACTAGTAGGATTTTTCCGACAATCATCAAGTACCCTTTGGTATCGTACTTTTCTGAACGTGTGAATCTGTCATAAAAAACAACAAATCCACACACGGATCCAGTAAAGGTAATAAGCAATAACGCTTGATAAACAGATTGTAAAAAGGCAATAGATACAACAGATGCAATCAGATACGCTATATTTTTCTTCATAATGCCTTTATAGATACACAGAACAGTTATCGCACTGATGCTTAATGAAAGAGATACCTCATATGACTGTAATAAGAAAGCTGATTGCTCGGCAAAAACAGGCGATGTTAAACAAATAACTGGAAACACCCATCTATATTGTTTTTTCATGTCTAAATCATCTTGAATATAGCCAATCACATATATCCACAGAAGACTTGCCACAAATAAACTTGTTATCATCATAAATGAGGCAATATACGGATTAAAGTCATACGTTCCTATTAGCCATTTCATAAACACTAATCCATATCTTCCCATTGAAATCCATGCTTCATACTGAGAATCTCGCACAGAAATAATTGCCTCTGTATCATGAGAAATCACGATATTAAATATTTTTATGCCATAAGTTAACAAAAGAAAGAATAGAACAACGATGATATTCATCATATTATTTCTTAAGAATGATTCAATCCGCCCTTTCTTCATGTTACACCTTCTTTACTTTTGACATAATTCGGTTAATTTTTGTAGGATCCCCCCATACACCTGATGAATCATATTCTCTATCTGGGAATGCCCCATACTGTAATTTTATATCTAAATTATTTTCTGCAATGTATTCTTCTACTTTATCTGCAAGGGATACCGGATTCCCTGTACAACAGTTAATAACACCTAATACTTCATTTTGTAAAGAAGCCTCTGCGATTTGATTGGCTAACTCTGTCACACTGATAAAATCATATTTGTTTTTACCACTTGTGAAAGGAAACTCTTTAGCACCTTCCATTGCTTTTTGAGTCAATTTAGAGAATACGGAGTTGTTTTTTAAATCGTCTCCTAAAATATAGTAGGCACGCAACCATGTCACATCAACTGTATCTTTTTTAGCGACATTCAACATTTGTCTTAAACTATTTTTAGCAATACCGTATAGAGAAATTGGATTTGTTGGTGTATCTTCTTTGATAGCACCTTCAAAGTAACCTACTTCATGCATCGTACCCATAACACTTAATCTAGGTAATCCACCATCAATTAAATGTTTTAAGAAAATGTAGTGATCATATAAATCTGCGATATGCGTATCTGCATTATGAATAAATCCATTTCTCCAAGCTAAATGAATGACAATATCAGGTCTATCTAATTCATCATAAATATGCTCATTTCTTGAGAATAATTGAACATCACATTTTTTAGCACGATCATCAATATCGTCAAATCTTAAATCAGATGCATAAACGTCATGCCCTTTATCTAAAAGAGCTTTTACTACATGTCTACCTAAATATCCATTCGCCCCTGTTACAAGTACTTTCTTTTTATCCATATTACTATCAAACTCTCTTTTCTTATCTAAATATTTTTCTACTGCTTGTTTCCAGCTTATCATACTAAATCCCATTTTTTTCAATTTTTCCGTACTCATTGTTGTATTCAATGGTCTTTCTGCTTTTGTTTTATATTCAGTAGATAACACTTTTTCGACTTTTATGTTTAGTCCTAAATAATCAAAGACGTAATCAGCAAATTCTGCCCAAGTACATGCCTCATCACAGCAGGCGTGATAAATACCATATGTATTTGTTTTTACAATGAAATCAATCGCACGAACTAGTTCAGCCGCACTTGTTGGACTACCTTTTTGATCATTTACAACTTGTATACTTTTTTGTGTTTTTGATAAATTCAGCATTGTATTAACAAAGTTATGTCCTTCTCCAAATAACCATGATGTTCTAATCACATAATGTCTATCAACAGTTTGTAACACAACTTGTTCACTTTCTGCTTTTGTAATACCATAAAAATTTTTAGGGTTAGTCATATCTTCTTCAACATAAGGTTCTTGCTTTAATCCGTCAAAAACATAATCTGTTGAAATATGAACAAAGACCGCTCCTATTTCTTGTGTTGCTTGTGCCAAATATTTTGTACCTTCAACATTTATAGCAAAAGCTTTTTCTTTATCATCTTCACATCTATCAACAGCTGTATAAGCTGCTGCATTGATGACCATATTCGGCCGATTCTTTTTAATATAACTTTGCACATCTTTCCTAACTGTGATGTCTAGCTCGTCTATATCCGTATATAGTAGTTCAACATCTGGAACCAATCTATAAAATTTGATTAGTTCTTTTCCTAGTTGGCCATGTGCACCTGTAATCATTATTTTCATCATTTATCACCCTTAACCAAAATAGCATAATACTTTCAATTTAATCACTTATCTCTTTCCACATATTCATAACTGACTCTTTCCAAGTTGGAATATAAAACGACAGATTTTCTGACTTAGAAATATCTAAAATAGGAAATTCGTCGTCATGAGCGTTCTCACTATTTACAATTTCTACTGACATATTTCTCATACTTAAATACGTTTGTACCAACTCGTCTTTTTTACAAAGTTCTCTATTAGCAAAATGATACACACCATAATCAGCACCATTTTCAACAAGAAACACCATAAATTCAACCACTGATTTACTCCATGTATATTGTTGTACAGTATTTGGCAAGTCTATAAATACTTCTCTTGGCTCAGTTGACTCAAAAGATAAATCTTGAAAAAGAGGATCATACTCTCCAAATACTGTGGATGTTCTGATAATATAAGCACACTCTACTAATTCTCTTACAGCTAACTCACCTTCATAAGCAAGCATACCACTTTTACACTGTGGATTAGGCATATCATCTACCAAATACGGTATCTCTTTTTGCCCATCAAAAACAAAAGATGAACTCAAATATACCATTTTTGCACCTATACGACTAGCAGCACTTGCAATATATCTTGTTGTATCAATATGGTATGATTCACTATATTGTAGATGATTTATTAATATATCGTCACACGTATATTCAGTACAATGATAAATAATTTCTGGTTTTAAATCTTCAATAAACTGATTTACTAAAATTTCATTTGTTGCATCAAAATTTATTTTATCCGTTGCTAGAAACTCAATTTTTCTCTCACGAAAATAATTCTGTAATTCCTTTCCTATTTGACTTTCCGAATCCGTAATCAAAATAGTCATATTCCGTCTCCTTCATGTGATGTTATTTAAAAATAACCTTAGAAAATATAAAGTTTAAAATTAACACAATAATATTGACAAACAATTTAGAATACATCAATGAGTATAACAATACCTCAGCTAATAACCATACTCCCACTAATTCAACAATAATTGTAATCACTCTTGCAGAAAAGAATTTTCCTAATTCCTGACATATTTGTTTTGTTGTTTGTGCTTTCGAATAAAAAACATACTTTGCATTCACAAAATAAGCAAATAAAATAGATAAAACAATGGATAAAAAGTTAGACAAAATCAATGGTAAGACCGTATAAGTTTTAAATACCCATAAAGACAGAAAATTAACACCTGTCGTCAATGCGCCAAAGAAAATGTATTTAACCATGTAATGATTGGCTATATTTCTAATTGTATGTCACTCCTTTGATGAATCGATATTCTTTCACATATTGAAAAAACATCTCATTTTCTATATCCTTATTTGGTAACAGCCTAACTGTAATCAAAATACATTATACACTATTTCTATATCTACCAAAAGTACTTTGTATCGACGCATTTAAGTCTGTGACATCTCATTTAGGGAAGATGAGCTTTATCTTTGTAGACGGATTGACACACCGTATTATTGATGTGTTACCTAGTCGCCAATTAGACCATTTAATCACTTATTTTAAACAATTTTCTAAAAAAGCAAGACATAGCGTTCGCTATTTTGTTATGGATATGAATGCCAATTATGGCAAACTTATTCAGAAGGTTTTTCCTAATGCCGTTATTGTCACAGATAGATTTCATATCATACAACATATACATCGGAATTTAAATACACTACGTATAAAAGAAATGAACACCTTTAAAAAAGAAGAAAAGGCTTATAAACACTTAAAGAAATACTGGAAATTATTATTAAAAGATGCCTTTGATGTAAATGATACAGACTATCATTATCACCAATCCTTTAAAACATATCTGACACACGCACAAATCCTTGATAGATTATTAGACTATAGTCCTGTTTTAAAACAAGCATATGAGTTTGTACAAGAGTTGAGATATGCTTATAGACAGCGAGATTTTGAGTTATTTATGGAGGTTATTCATCATGTTGACCTGTCATTACCAGAGTGGCTTAGAAAGAAATTTGATATTTTTAAAATCTATCAGAATGGTATTTATCAAGTTTTTATCACACCTTATTCAAACGGCATCACAGAAGCTATTAACAATCAAACGGATTACCTATGGCTATAGACGTTTTTCTTATTTTAGATTACGTATTTTAATCATACAACACCATTCTCGGTGACAGAAAAAGAATGTGAAAAAGGTAGTGAATGGTTAATGCTATTCACCACCTATATACTCACTATTTCTCTCTACCCCCACGATTTATTACAGAATCAAAAAGTGCAGATAACATTTTATCATGTTGCCTGCACTTTTTAACTTTGGATTATTTCCTAAAATCCTTACGTATGTTTTTTATAAACATTACTATTTTCCATAACGGCTACTTACACCGATACGGTTAATTGCTTTGTTCAACGCAATTTTAGCACGGTTAAGTTTAGCCATGTCATGCAATTCTTCTGCCTCATGTAAAGCACGTTCGGCACGTTCTTTTGCACGTTCAGCACGCTCTCTATCAATATCACGTGCTCTTTCCGCTGTATCGGCAACAATATTGCATACATTATTTGAAAATTGAAGCATGCCTCCATTTACAGCAACATAATTTTCAAAACCTTTATCTTGTCTTCTTTTAATTGTTACTGGACCAATGGATAATGTTGTCACAATCGGAATATGGTTTGGTAAAATAGTCAACCCTCCGATAGGTGTTTTCACAGATACATACTGTGCCCTGTGTGTGAATACAACTCCATCAGGCGTCACAATATTGACTCTAATTAGTTTTTCTTCACTCATTATCATCACCCATTATACCATTCGACTATTTTCTAATTTTTCTAATTCTTCCGCTGTTAATTCATGTCTAGCCGGACCATTATATCCACTTAAGACAGCTTTACGAATAACATCTTCAATACAGCCGACATTACGGAAACTATCTTCAGGAATATCATCATATTTACCATCAATGATACCTTTAAACCCTTTTACTGTTTCTGCAACGGGAACAAATGACCCCGGTTGACCTGTAAATGTTTCAGCAACATGGAAGTTTTGAGATAAGAAAAACTGAATACGTCTTGCACGATTTACAATCACTTTTTCTGTTTCAGATAATTCATCTAACCCTAAAATAGCAATAATATCTTGCAATTCACGATAACGTTGTAAAATGCGTTGTACTTCCATCGCAACCTCATAATGCTCTTGCCCAACAATTTCAGGTGTCAACGCACTTGATGTTGATGCCAATGGATCTACCGCTGGATAAATACCTAATTCTGTTAATTTTCTTTCCAAGTTTGTTGTTGCATCTAAATGAGCAAATGTCGTCGCAGGTGCTGGGTCTGTATAGTCATCTGCTGGTACATAAATAGCTTGAATAGATGTAATCGAACCATTTCTTGTTGACGTGATACGTTCTTGTAACTGCCCCATCTCTGTTGCCAATGTTGGTTGATACCCAACAGCAGAAGGCATTCTTCCTAACAACGCAGACACTTCTGAACCAGCTTGTGTAAAACGGAAAATATTATCAATAAACAAAAGAACGTCTTGTTTTTCTTCATCACGGAAATATTCAGCAAGTGTCAAACCTGTTAAAGCAACACGCATACGCGCACCCGGCGGTTCATTCATTTGTCCAAAAACCATGGCTGTTTTTTCACTAACACCAGATTCTTTCATTTCAAAATACAAATCATTTCCTTCACGTGTTCTTTCTCCAACTCCAGTAAACACAGAAATACCATTTGATTTTTCTGCAATATTATGGATTAACTCTTGAATTAAAACCGTTTTTCCTACACCGGCTCCACCGAACAAACCAATTTTCCCACCTTTTAAATACGGCGCGAGTAAATCAATGACTTTAATTCCTGTTTGTAAAATTTCATATTTACTATTTAACTCTTCATAAACAGGTGCTTTACGGTGAATTGGGTGACGTTTAAAATCTTCTGGAAAATCAGGTTGTCCATCTACTGTTTTACCTAAGACATTAAAGACACGACCGAGTGTTTCTTTTCCAACAGGTACTTTTAAGGTTTCTCCTGTATCTTCTACTTGCATGCCACGTGTTAAACCATCGGTTGATTCCATCGCAATTGTTCGAATAACACCGCCACCTAGCTCTACTGCTGTTTCTAAAACAATCTCTTTTAAGTCACCATTCGGTAATTCTTTTTTTACGATTAAAGCATTGTGGATATCCGGTACTCCGTCAGACAATGGGAACGTTACGTCAACAACTGGTCCAACAACTTGACTTATTTGTCCTATTTTCAATTTCAGTACCTCCTCTTTTATCTTTTAATTTTCTAATGCAGCAGCTCCACCAACAATTTCCGTAATCTCTTGCGTAATTGCTGTTTGACGTTGTTGATTGTATTGTTTTTTCAATTCATCAATCAATTTGGTTGCATTATCCGTCGCACTTCTCATCGCAATCATACGAGAAGCATGCTCTGATGCTTTCGCATCTATAATAGCACCATAAATTAAACTTTCTGCATATTGTGGCAATAAATTTGCCAATACAGTTGCACGAGAGGGCTCAAAAACATATTGAGTCGTGACTTTTTCTTCTTCTGGTACAACTTCATCTAAATCTATCAATGGCAACATCTGTTCAACTTGATATCTTGACATCATCGCATTTACGTGATGATTATAACAAACATATAAAGCATCAAATTCTCCTGCTTTAAACATATTTAAAGACTTAGCAATTAAACCTTGTACATCTCTTAATGACGGATGATCACTCAAACTATCTAATTGGTAATGTACAGGAATACCTTCTTTAGCAAAAAATGCCGTTGCGCTTGACCCTATTGCCATTAAAACAAACTCATCATTAGATTGATGCTCCTCTTGCAACATTTGCAATGTTGAGTGGAATAAAGAACTATTATAGTTACCCGCTAAACCTTGATCAGACGAAATAACAATATAGCCTGTTTTACGAATTGGACGATCAATTAACATATCATGAAAATCAATAAAACTATTTACATAATCCACATCATCTGCATATTCTAAATCATGAATATCTGTTCTAAATGTGCTTGCTAAATGGGTTACCATTTCTCGAATTTTTTCAGAGTATGTTTTAAAATTTTTCACATACTGTTCAGCACGATTCAACTTCGCCGCCGACACCATTTGCATGGCACTTGTAATTTGTCGTGTCATTTTTGTTGAATCAATACGTTTTTTTATATCAATCAAAGAAGCTCCCACACTTGTTCACCTCTTTCTTCATCAATGCATTGCAGCTGGAACAAACGCTTCTTTATAAGACTTAATTGCATTAGATAATGCTTCTTCATCTGGCAAATTACCAGTATCTTTAATGTACGCCAACAATTCCGGTGCTTCTACATTTAAATAGTCATATAAACCTTCTTCAAAATCACGAATATCACTAATAGAAATCGCATCTAAATAACCATGTGTTAGTGCATATAAAATCACGACTTGTTTTTCTACACTAAGTGGTGCATGTTGCGATTGCTTCAATACTTCTACGGTACGTTTCCCTCTATTCAATTTACGCTGTGTAGCTGCATCTAAATCAGAACCAAACTGCGTAAACGCTTCTAATTCACGATAACTTGCCAAGTCAATACGTAATGTCCCTGCTACTTTCTTCATCGCTTTTATTTGTGCTGCTCCACCAACACGAGATACAGATAATCCCGCAGCTAACGCTGGTCTAACACCCGAAGCAAATAAGTCACGTTGTAAGAAAATTTGTCCGTCTGTAATCGAAATAACATTCGTTGGAATATACGCGGAAATATCACCTGCTTGAGTTTCAATAATTGGCAAAGCTGTCAAAGAGCCTCCACCTAATGCATCTGACAAGCGAGCTGAACGCTCTAATAATCTTGAATGCAAGTAGAAAACATCCCCTGGATATGCTTCACGACCTGGTGGACGACGTAATAATAATGATATTTCACGATATGCTGCCGCTTGTTTTGATAAATCATCATAAACAATTAACACATCTTTTCCGCTATACATAAATTCTTCACCGATAGCTGTTCCTGCATAAGGTGCAATATATAACATCGGAGCAGGTTGAGATGCACTTGCTGATACAACTGTCGTATAACTCATTGCTCCATTTTTTTCTAGTACATCAACTAATGCTTTTACTGTTGATTCTTTTTGACCAATCGCAACATAAATACATAATGTATCTTTGCCTTTTTGGTTTAAAATCGCATCAATCGCAACGGCTGTTTTTCCTGTTTGTCTATCTCCGATAATTAACTCACGTTGCCCTTTACCAATTGGCACTAAAGCATCTACAACTTTTAATCCAGTTGGCAATGATTCATTAACGGACTGACGATCCATAATTCCCGGCGCTTCAACTTCCACGGGTCTACGTTTACTCGTATGAATAGGACCTTTACCGTCAATTGGATCTCCAAGAGCATTCACAACACGACCTATCATCGCCTCACCAACTGGAACATCTAAAATTTCTCCAGTACGTTTGACCGTATCTCCCTCGTGAATATGTGTATACTCTCCCAAAATAATGATACCAACATCATTTTTTTCAAGGTTTTGTGCTACACCAACAGTGCCATTTTCAAAAATAACCATCTCATTTGACATGACATTTGTTAAACCTGTTGCTCTAGCAATTCCGTCTCCGACAAAACTGACTTCACCAATCTCGCTAATTTTATTATCTGTTTTAAACGCTCTTACTCGCTCTTTAATTGCCGCACTAATTTCAATGGCACGATTTGTCATTCTGTTTCTCACCTCAATCACTTAAAAAGTTTCTTTAAACGCTTTTAATTTTGCTAGTAACGTCGCATCCAATACAAAATCTGCCGATTTTACTTTTACACCACCAATGACGTCCTCATCAACAATCGTTGTACACGTATCTACCGACATTTTCATTTTTTTTGAAATCGCTGATACGATACTATCAATCTGTTCTTGCGTTAATGGAATAGCTGTTGTAATATCCACATGGTATTTTGCATAAATTTGTTCAAAATATTTAATGGCTCTATAAATGTAACCATATTGTGCTTCGTCAATAAAATATTGAATGAATTGACGTGTCTCTTCTTGGAAATACTGACAAATATCCTGTAACAATGCTGCCTTACTTGAATTTGTTATATTCTCACGTGTCATCATTTGCGTAAATGGCATTTCTCCACCTACACCGTCTTTAAACACTTGAAAATCATTGTAAACCTCTTCTAAATGATGTCGAGATTTTGCCAATTCATAAAGTGTTGTGACACGTTCATTGTAAACATCTCTCATCTATTTTTCCAACCCTTCAATAAACTCATCAATAAGTGCTTGATGATCTTGTTGCGTAATTTCACGTTTCAATAATTTTTCTGTTAACTCAACACTCATACCTGCAACTTGCTCTGTTAAAGACGCCATTGTTGCTTCTCTTTCATGTTCAAGTGCTTCTTGTGCCTCTTGACGAATACGAATTGTTTCTTGTCTTGCGGCACGAGAGGCATCATCTTTTATTTTTTCACCAGTCTCTTTTGCTTTCGTAATTAAATGTTGTGATTTTAATTGCGCCTCATGAATAGCTGCTTTCGCCTCTTTTTCATGAGAGATAGCCTCTTCTTCTTTTCTTTGTGCATTATCTAATTGATCATTTACTTCTTTTTCACGTTTTTCCATCATTTTCAAAATAGGACCTACAGAAAATTTACTTAAAATAAACAATAAGATAAGGAATGAAACAAGAATGACTAATGAATTCCCTAAAACAGAAGAAACACTGGTTTGTTCACTAGATAAAATGATAGAATTCATATTTTCTTTCCTTCCTACTACTTATTTGGTTTGATATTAGTACACAAATAACATCAAGAATCCAACAATAACACCTAATAAAGGAATGGCTTCAATCATACCAATACCAATAAACATTGTACTCATAATTGAACCCTTTAATTCTGGTTGACGTGTCATACTTTCAATAGCTTTTGATACAACACGGGCATTCGCTAAAGCAGAACCAAATGCTGCTAACCCCATTACAATTGCAATTGCGATAAATTTTAATTCCATTTTTTGTCATCTCCTCAATCTTTTCTATAAATCATTTAATCATGGCTATCTTCTAATTTATGACCAATATAAACCATAGATAGTGTCGTAAATACATACGCTTGAATACCTGCTACCATAACAGAGAATGCTTGCCATATAACAGTTAAAACAACTGCTGGAATAATGGTTCCCAATCCAGCTGCCAAACTCATTTGGGCAAGTAATGCGATTAAAACTTCACCTGCATAAATATTTCCATACAGACGTAAAGCCAGTGTTAACGTATTCGTAAATTCCTCTAAAATTTTTAAAGGAAGCAAAAACTTCACGGGTTCTAAATAATTTTTAGATACATATTTTTTAAACCCGAAACGTTGTATCCCTAAATAGTGACTTAATAAAATAACCATTAAGGACAAAACTAAACATACTACCGCATTAGCTGTTGGAGCATTCCAGAAAGAATATCCACCTGCTTCAACAAAAAATGGCAAGTCTAGTAAGTTAGACATTAAAATGAACAGAAACAAAGTTGTTCCAAATATGGTTAGTGGTTTGCCTGCTACTTCCCACTTCACATTATTTGTCACAATATCTTTGATAAAATTCACCAACATCTCCATTACAGTCTGGCCACGGTTTGGTCGGATTGATAGTTTTTTAGTTGTAAAATATGTAAATACAATAACACTCGCACAGGTTATAAGAGTTGATAAAACGATTGAAAATGTTATTTCAATGCCAAATAACTCAAAAATTATTGGTTTGCCGCCCATATTTTCACCTCTTTTCAATATGCTAGCATCTCTCATAAAATGAAAGGATTTTATGCGAATGGTATTATTGTATCACTACTTTGTCGATTTATCAAAATTTTTTTCGTTGTTTTTCACTTTTTTTTATGTTAGAGTGAGGGTATTAATATTTGGGGAGGAAATCTCATGACAGATTGTATATTTTGCAACATTTTAAA
This sequence comes from Granulicatella sp. zg-84, assembly GCF_010892375.1. Lineage (NCBI taxonomy): Bacteria > Bacillati > Bacillota > Bacilli > Lactobacillales > Carnobacteriaceae > Granulicatella > Granulicatella sp. zg-84. The sequence continues at coordinate 42,770 of NZ_WNJX01000012.1, forward strand.
AGGAAATATTCCAAGTTATAAAGTATATGAAGACGACTTTGTTTTTGCCTTTTTAGACATTACACAAGTCACAAAAGGACATACTCTCATCATCCCAAAAGAGCACGTCAAAGATGTTTTTGAATGGACACCTAGTATTGCTACACATCTAGCAACAGCCATTCCTAAAGTTGCTAATGCTTTACAAAAAGCATTTCCAGATATGCAAGGATTAAATATTGTCAACAATAATAAAGAATTGGCGTATCAAAGTGTTTTTCATTCACATATCCATTTAATACCACGCTACACAAATGAGGATGACTTTGCTTTAACAATGCGTTCGAATATGGACGACTACACTAGTGACATGATGCAAGAAATTGCACAAAATATTAAAAATCAATTTTAAGAGGTCATTATGAAAAAACTAATAAAAGCAGCGTTATGGGTAGGCTCTTTATCAGGCGCGTATGTTTTATTAACACCTAAACAAAAACGTGAAGAACAATTAGAGCATGCTAAAATAGCCATTGATAATATTAAACAATCAAGTAAAAGTCTTATGTCATCAGTAGGTGATGTAAAAGAACAAGTTGCCTATTTAAAAGATGATGCTGCACCTTTTTTACAGGAAACTATTCAAGATGTACAACGTCGTGTAAAACAATTTACACAAGAAAACCAGCCTCGTTTTAGACGCATTCAAGAAAAACTACAGACTTTGCAAGAAGATTTAAAAAACATGAACAAAACAGACGACCGAGCATAACGCTTGGTCGTCTTTCAATATCTATTTCAATAAACTTTGATTTGCTGTAATAATCGCTAATTTATAAACATCTTCTTCATTACAACCACGAGATAAATCTGAAATTGGTTTGTTTAACCCTTGTAAAATGGGACCAATAGCTTCGAATCCGCCTAAGCGTTGTGCGATTTTATAGCCAATATTTCCAGATTGAATTTCAGGGAAAACAAAAACTGTTGCTTTACCTGCAACTGATGAATCTGGTGCTTTTTGTTCAGCAACACTTGGCACAAATGCTGCATCAAACTGTAATTCCCCGTCGATATTGTATTGTGGTGCTAATGTTTTTGCAATTTGAGCAGCTTCTACAACTTTAGAAACACTCTCACCTTTAGCAGAACCTTTTGTTGAGAAACTTAACATCGCTACATTTGGTTCAATATCAAAAATTTCTGCTGTTTTTGCACTTTCAACAGCAATTTCTGCTAATTCTTGTGCTGTTGGTTCTAAGTTAATTGCACAATCACTAAACACATAACGTTCTCTATCGCCACGTATCATCACAAATGCTCCACTTGTTTTACTAATACCTGGTTTTGTTTTAATGATTTGTAGAGCAGGTCGAACAGTATCGCCCGTCGAATGAATTGCTCCAGACACTAAACCATCTACTAAGTCCATATAAACAAGCATTGTTCCAAAGTAGTTTTCATCTTCTAATAAAGTATACGCATCTTCTTTAGACACTTTCCCATTACGGCGTTCTACAAAAGCATTCACCATTTCTTCTTTTTTATCATATGTTTTTGGGTCAATAATAGTCAATCCTTGAATAGATAAACCACGTTGTGTCGCTAGTTTCGTTACTTCTTCAACATTTCCTAATAAAACAGGCTCTAATAAATTATCTGCTTTTAAGCGAACTGCTGCACCTAATACACGCACATCAACCGCTTCTGGAAAAACAATACGAATATTCTTATTGACAATTTTCCCTTTTAAACTTTCAAACAAACTCATTCTGTTCATCTCCTATGCTCTATTTCTTATACGCTATATCCTACTACTTTTTGTACAAAAAAACCAGCAAGAATATTTAATGCAACAACATTAAAATTGTGTTAAAATGTATGTATTCGTTTTACAGGAGGACTTTTATGACGGTTTTATTTAAAAAACAAGCAAATTATCCATTAACTAATCAACACAACCAAACATTTGAAGCGACATGTTATCACTATATCAATAAACAAGAGCAACCAGATATTGCCAAAGCATTGTATGAAGGAACATTATTTCAAGCCCATGATCCGCATACAAATGAAGTGACGTCATTTACATATCCTTGTTTATACGAAGATTCACAAAAGAAATTTTTAGTGTTTTTCATCCCAAATGACACAGTTGCTTTTGAAGATGTTTCAGCAACTATGTTTGAAGGTGGTACAAATGACTATTCTGATTACACACTGCGCTTTACAAACTACGTAACAGAATTTTACGAAAAAATCAATATTTTAGATAGTCAATTACTTGATACGGAAGTTGAATGTGTCAAGTTATTCACACATACACTACTACAAGAACAAAATCAATTAAAAGAAAACACACATTTATTCTTCCATGAAGAAAGTGGTAAGCCTTTTATTATGGTCTTGTCACCGAATAATCAAGCTAGAGTTGATTACAACCAAGATTTAGTCGACATAGTACATAACCGCATTGAAAACAAATTACATTTGCCAAAAGGACAATTATTTCACGTCAACGGCAAATGGGCTATTGACGCCCTAGACTTAGCATAAAGGAGAAAATATATGAGTTTTCATTTAAAAGAACGTATCAATTTACCCGACATCAATAGTATCGGTTTCTTATATGAACATGATAAAACAAAAGCTAGAGTTGCCTATGTTCAAAATGAGGAAAAAAATAAAACTTTTTCTATTTCATTTATGACAATCCCATACGATGATAATGGAATCGCGCATATTTTGGAGCATTCTGTTTTATGCGGCTCTAAAAAATACCCTACAAAAGAACCATTTGTTGAATTAGCAAAAGGATCATTAAACACATTTTTAAATGCAATGACTTTCTCAGACAAAACAATGTATCCTGTTTCTTCTGAAAATGATAAAGATTTTACAAATTTAATGGACGTTTATTTGGACGCTGTCTTTTTCCCTAGATTGATTGATAATCCGTATATTTTAAAACAAGAAGGTTGGCACTATCACTTAGAAAAACCAGAAGATGATTTGATTTATAAAGGTGTCGTTTACAACGAAATGAAAGGTGCTTTTTCAGATCCTGAACAAGTAATCTATAGAGAAATTGATGCGAGATTATTCCCAGACACACTTTGTCAACATGAGTCTGGAGGCCATCCTCTTTCGATTCCAACGTTAACACAAGATGCATTCGTTGATTTTCATAGTACTTACTATCATCCAAGTAACTCATATACATTCTTATATGGAGCTATGGATATTGAGGAAAAACTTGCTCATTTGGACATGTATTTTAATCAATTTGATTATAAAGACATTGTGAAACCTTTTATTGACCAAAAACCATTTGAATCAATAAAAGAAGAAACTATTTCTTATTCGATTGAAGAGGATGAAACGGAAGAAAACAAAACATTCTTATCTATGAATTTCGCCATTGGACAAAGTGCCGATAGCAAAATGTATTTACAAATGACAATTTTATCAGATATTTTATTAGGTGCTTTAGGCTCTAATGCCGCCCCATTAAAAAAAGCACTGTTACAATCTGGTATTACATCTGACGTTTCCAGTTGGTATGCGGCACCATCTCATTTATCAAATTTGAGCATTCTCTTAAAAAATAGTGACATCAAACATGCTGATACTTTCAAGCGTATTGTTTTTGATACATTAAACGATATTGTAGAAAATGGTTTGGAACAAAAACTGGTTACTGCTGCCATTAACAAAGCACGATTTATGCTATTGGAAGGCAATGAGGAAGGCGCTGCGGCAAAAGGTGTTGTACGTGCTATTAACGCTATGGAATCATGGTTGTATAATGATAATCCATTTAGTTACTTTGGATTTACAAAAGACTTAGATGACATCGAAAAAAATCCAAAAATTCTTATTGATTTAATTCGTAAGTATCTATTAAATAATACGCATATTTTGATGTTACATGCTATTCCACAAAAGAATTTGAACAAACAAACATTCGAGAAAGTACATCAAGACTTGCAATTATATAAAAACTCTTTGACAAAAGATGACATTGATACTTTAGTAAAAGAAACACAAACATTATTGCACATTCAACAAACAGACGATACAAAAGAAGATTTAGAAAAATTACCACTACTATCTTTAGAAGATTTAAACGAAACAGCAAGTGACTATCCTCTTATCGTTGATAAACAAGACACAGTAACTTATTTAACATATAAAACATTTACTGGAAATATTGATTATTTTAACTTTTTCTTTGATATATCGCATATTCAACACAGTGATTATACTTACGTTGGGTTAATCGTTCGATTATTGGAACATCTTGGTACAAGTAACTATTCTGTTGAAGCATTATCCACTGAAATTGATAGCTATACGGGCGGTGTTTCCTTCAATACAAGCGCCTATACAAAAGGCGACGTATCTATCCCAATTTTAACAGTGAGTGGTAAAGCATTCTCTGAATATACACCAACATTACTAACTTTATTAAAAGAGATTTTACTACACACACAATTTACAGATAAACAAAAATTAAAAGAAGAATTATTAAAAATCAAATCTCGTATCGAATCAAATCAATTCTTTGGCACGAGCCATGTAGTAGCGTTTAATCGTTTAACAAGCTATTACAGTTCAAAAGCTGCTTATGGACAATTTACAGGTGGTATTGATTTCTATCGTTTTATTGCCGATATATTGGAAGATTTTGACGAACAAGCTTCAACACTTATTCAAAATCTGCAACGTGTTTATGCTCAATTATTTAACCAACATAAATTAACCATTGGTTATACAGGTGCATCAACCTCTATCCAAGACACGATAAAACCATTTCTAACAAATTTACCAAATAAACCATTAGAAAGTGTTCCTTTCATTGAACCATTTGGTATTTTAAATGAAGGATTTGCTTTATCCCAAGACATTCAATACGTCGGACAAGGTTACAATGTTGCCTTAGATGGATTATCCTTTACAGGTCACTTACTCGTGCTTAAAACACTTCTATCGTTTACATACTTATGGAATACTGTTCGTGTACAAGGTGGAGCCTACGGCGCATTTACTATTTTGGATAAAGAAGGTAGTTTCTTATTTATGTCTTACCGCGATCCAAATGTGCTTAAAACAATACAAGCCTATGAGAAAGCACCAGAATTTATTGAAACATTAGCATTAGATAATCGTGAACTTACGAAATATATTATTGGAACAATCGGCTCATTAGATACACCCCTATCCGAAAATGAAAAAGGATTAGTAGCATTCAATCGCTATTTAAAAAATATTACATTAGAAGATGTTCAAAAAGAGCGTTCACAAGTACTACATACAACAATTGAAGATTTAAGACAATTAGCAACATATGTTGAAAAAGCAATGTCACATAAAGCACGATGCGTTGTTGGAAGCAAGCAATCGTTAGAAGAAAATAAAGAATTATTTGACTCTATTATCCCACTGATTAAGTAAGGTTTTATACTATTATTTCAAAGCTGACTTAAAAGTAAAAAATATATAACACCAATCATTTATATCAGTACAAATACAAAAGCTGGATAAATAGTAAAGAGGCTTGACATCAACTTCAATAGTTTGATGTCAAGCCTTTTTGAGTATCACTAAATCCACTATTTAAAACAAATATTAATTTTTAAGTCAGCTTATTTTTATTTTTTGATTTATCAGATTAAAAAAAAATTAAATTTAAAATTTTAGTCCTTTTTCTATTGCATTTCTGCCCTATTTTCGATAATATGGTTTCTTGTAATTCATAATTATAATAAATAGAAAGGACAAGGATTATGTTAAAAGATACTTTAAAAGAATTGAAATCATTTTTATTACGTGGTAACATCGTAGACTTAGCTGTTGCTGTGATTATCGGTGGTGCATTTGGAGCAATTGTAAAATCTTTAGTTGAAGATATTTTCACACCAATCATTGCAATGATTTTTGGTCAACCAAGTTTTGAAAGCATTATGTTAGGAACAATCAGAGTAGGTAACTTTATCAACGCTGTTATTAACTTTGTTTTAATCGGTACTGTTTTATTCTTCACTTTAAAAGCAATTGAAACAGCAAGCTCTTTAAGAAAAAAAGCCGAAGCAGAAGTAACAGAAGAAACACCTGCTGCGCCTACATCTGAAGAATTATTAACAGAAATTCGTGATTTATTAAAATCAAAATAATTTTTTTAAAAGCATACCCCATGCTTACTTTTCAAAATATAAAAAATTTGGCATCAAATTTTTTATGACTAACAATAATGGCTCTTCGTCTTTTGATATGACGAAGAGCCGTTTTTCTAACTATTTTTATTGTTTCTTTTACGTTCACTTTTCATTAAAGTAAATCCTTGTTTAATCACTTGCAAAGGTCCTTTATCTGAGTAAATTAAAACATTTGCCTTATACATTTCCATACCTAAATATAATACTAAAATGGTAAAAGCTATCGTTAATCCCATAATACTAAATAGCTCAACAACTTGAATAGAACTTGATGCTACTCTAAATGGAACGATAAATGGTGATAAAATTGGAATAAACGATGCTACACGAACGACAATATTATTTGGCATTATCATACCGAACATTCCAATATAAAATCCGACAACTAAGAATAAAACAAGAGGTAACATCACTTTTTGAACATCTTCAACTTTAGAAACCATTGAACCACACACACCTGAAATAACGGTAAATAAAATCGTGCCAAGTAAAGCAAAGATACCCGTATAAACAAGCATATCTCCAGCGACTTCCCAAAGATTGATACCACCTAATAATGTATTCAATAATGTTGCTCCGTCAAAAACAAACCACGCTACCACTCCTAATATAGCATAAATACCAATTTGTGTAACGACCACTAATGAAATACCACATAGTTTACCTAAGAAATGTGTTTTTGCATCGGTACTTGATAAAATAATTTCCATCATGCGCGTTCCTTTTTCACTTGCAATTTCTTGTCCAATTATACTCATGTACATAGATAGCATGATGTATAAGAAGAAAATAGCACCGTATGCAATGATTTGGCGTAGAGATTCTTTTTGATCTCCCTCATCTTGTATTTTAACAATACCTTCTTTTAATGACTCTTCATCTAAACGATTACTTGAAATACTTACATGTGTTTGTAATAATGTTTGAGCAACTTGTGCATCCACACGATGCTCTGCCATAACATTTTGTAATTCAATTCCCGTTAAAACTTGTGATAATTTTGTTGTGTCGACTTTATCACTAGATGCTTTACGATATAATTGTGCATGAATTTTTCCTGCTTTTTCTTCAATCGTTACATAAGCAAAAATATCGTTTGATTCTAATTTTGCAAGTGCATCAGCCTCATCTTTTGTGTCAACTAATGATAGCTCTGTATTCAATGCTTTAATACGATTTAACAAGTTGGTATCTTGTGTCAAAATTCCCACTGGACGATAAGCTGCTTCTTTTTGTTGATTGCCAATGTATCCACCAACAAACTGTATAATAACAAAGAAAATAATAGGTAACACAACCATGGCTATAAAAGCACCAGATTTAATATTTCTTCGATAACATTCTTTTAAAATAGTTTTAAATTTACTCATGATGTTCGCCTGCTTTCAATTTAAAAATTTCTTCTAATGTTAATGGCTGTTGACTAAACGTTTGAATATAGCCATCTTTTGTTACATACTCATATAAAATTTTCCCTGCTTCTTCATTTTCTAAAGTAATGTTTAATCCATTATGTTTAGCTTTTACGACAGATTTCACACCTGGAACTTGCAATAATTCTTCAGGAGTATGCTTAGATTCTAAAAAGACATGTGTACGACCAAAAAATTCACGAATTTCTTGTACACTACCTTTTAAAACAACTTGCCCTTTATCAATCATTAATAATTCATCACATAATTCAGAAACGTTTTCCATATTATGACTTGAAAAAATGACACATGCTCCTCTATCACGTAAGGATAAAATACCTTTTTTTAATAACTCTGCATTGAGAGGATCTAGACCTGAAAATGGCTCGTCTAAAATAATCAATTTAGGCTCGTGTATCAATGTGGCAATGACTTGCACTTTTTGTTGATTTCCTTTGGATAATGTTTTAATTTTATCTTTTCTTTTTCCTTTGACATCAAATAATTTTAGCCATTCATTAATTTTAGGAGAAATTTCTTTTTTTGTTTTACCACGTAATTCAGCAAAATATAGTAGTTGCTCTTCAATTGTAAGCTTGATAGACAAACCTCGTTCTTCTGGTAAATAACCAATATCATTACTATCCTCTTTTGTAAATGGGTGATTATTCCATAAAACAGTACCTCTATCGGCTGTAATAAAATCTAAAATCAATCTAAAAATAGTCGATTTCCCAGCACCATTCTTTCCAATCAATCCTAGAATTTTTCCATTATCCACTTTAAATGAAACGTCATTAACAGCTTTCAATTCACCAAATGATTTTTGTAAATGTTGCACTTCTAACATAAAAACACCTTCCTACATTTTTCTTTTTAAAATAGCATATACCACATTCATCACAATAAAAAATAATACTATTATTGTAGCACCCATTATTAATACGGTCCATAAAACAAGTTTTTCTGGTTGTTGATTTATTCCACCATATTTTTCATAATCAGCAACTAAAAAACCACCACAAAATCCTGTTATAGTTATGAGTATGGAAAAAGTGATTTTTGAGGCAATTAACCTAGATTTATCACTGATGAACAATAATCGTTCATCATTTAATTTAGCAAATTTCTTAAAACCTTTTGTTTGTATGTACAAATAAATAAAATATAAAATAAGTGTAAGTATTTCACCACATAATATACCCAACAAAAATCCCGAATCTTTTTTATACCCTAAATAGAGGATAAAAACAAAAACAAGAGAACTAATCATAGCTACAATACCTTGTCTATACTGTCTATCTAATTTTTTATAATTCCTAAAAAATTCTTTTAATTTATACATTTTCATCCTCCTGAAATATAAAAACATCTTCAATCGTTAAATGAAATATTTTAGCAATTTGATACGCTAATGGTAATGAAGCGATATATTTTCCTTGTTCTAACGAAATAATGGTTTGTCTGGTCACATCGACCATATCTGCAAGCATTTCTTGCGATAATCGCTTTTCTTTTCGTAATTCTTTAATACGATTATCTATTTTCATAAGCATCTACCTTTCATATTCTGTGCACCATATAAAATGTATTATTTCTTATACTGAAAGTATAGTATACTTTACATTTTGTGTCAAGTAAACTTTACAAAAAAAGTAAAGTCTATTTGACATATTATTTTTTACCAAAATATTAAATTTCATGTATAATAGACGTAGTTATGATTTTGGAGGTTATTTATATGAAGCATTTGCTAATTTTACATACTGGCGGCACTATTTCTATGAGCGAAGATCAAACAACTGGACGTGTAGCACCAACGGAATCAAATCCTTTATTAAAACATACAGAAACTTTATATTATCCAGCGCAAATTACTCAAGAAGATTTTTTTCATTTACCGTCACCTCATATCACACAAGTGGAAATGTTTGCTTTGAAAGAACGTATTGAAAGAGCCATTCAAGAGGGAATCAACGCTGTCGTTATCACACATGGTACAGACACTTTAGAAGAAACCGCATATTTTTTAGATTTAACATTACCAAAAGATATTCCTATTGTTGTCACCGGTGCTATGCGTTCTAGTAATGAACTCGGTTCTGATGGTTTAATCAATTTGCAAAATGCTATTTTAGTAGGACTATGTGATGAAAGTATTGGAAAAGGTGTTCTTGTTGTGATGAACGATGAAATTCATACAGCAAAATATGTCACAAAAACACACACAACAAATTTAGCGACATTCCAAACACCTACCTTTGGCCCTATTGGTTTAATTTCTAAAAACCGTGTATTGTATTTCCAAACGCTAACAGAATATGAAACATTTCCTATTAAAGAATTACATAAACAAAATATTCATTTAATAAAAGCTCATGCAGGCATGGATAGCTTTTTCTTAAATATGCTTACAAAAGAAAACACAGACGGACTTGTCATTGAAGCACTTGGTGCAGGGAACTTACCTCCGAAAACATTATCTGGATTAAAGCATATTATTGAACAAGATATCCCTGTTGTACTTGTTTCTCGTGCTTTTAATGGTGTCACACAAGATGTGTACGACTACGTAGGTGGAGGTAGACAATTAAAAGAAGCTGGCGTTATTTTTACAACAGGTTTAAGTGGTCAAAAAGCACGACTAAAGTTAATGGTACTTCTAAATACATCACTCACTCAACCTCTACATAAGCACTTTTAAGGAGAATATTATGAAAAAACGTATTGCTGTAATTGGTGGAGGTATTGTTGGTTCAACATGTGCCTTTTATCTTGCCAAAGCAGGTCACAACATAACCTTATTTGACGACGGGACAGGACAAGCAACAAAAGCGGCAGCAGGTATTATTAGCCCTTGGTTATCTCAAAGACGAAATAAAGTCTGGTATCGTTTAACAGCCAACGGTGCAAGTTTCTATCAAACATTATTAAGCGATTTACAAAGTCTTGGATATAACACTGATTTTTATCAACAGAATGGAACACTCGTCTTTAAAAAATCGGATAAATTATTAGATAAAATCACGAACTTAGCACATCAAAGACGGGAAATAGATACATTAATAGGTGATTTAAAACGGATGAGTGTCGATGATTTAACAACTTTGATGCCTGAACTCACTCCCCCTAGTCCTGCATTATTCGCATCTGGTGGGGCTTTGATTGATGGAAAAGATTTTATTGATACCTTACATCAAGCCTCTTCTCAATTTGATTTTCATTTTGTGAACACTAAAGTAGATATCACATCCCTAGAATTTGATGCGATTGTATTAGCGGTGGGTGCATGGTTGCCAGAATGCTTAGCACCTTTTGGACTAAAAGTAGACGTACGTGCACAAAAAGGACAATTATTTAGTGCTTGTCTATCCAATCAACAAACAGATAACTATCCTGTTTTAATGCCTCAAAGCGAAATTGATTTATTACCATTTAAAAATGGTAAATGGGTTATCGGTGCTACCCACGAAAATGATATGGGCTTTGATTTAACACCTGATTTAACCGTTTTAGAACAAATGAAAGCAGAAGCAAGTCATTGGTTACCAGAATTAGATAGATGCGATATGGAGGACATTCGTGTAGGCACACGTGCTTACACGAGCGACTACACGCCATTTTTTGGTAGTGTTCCTTACTTAGAAAATGTATATACCGCAAGCGGACTAGGTGCATCTGGTCTAACATCGGGTGCATACATTGGATATTTGTTATCTGAACTTATTCAAGAAAAAGAACTTCCAATGGATATTACACCGTATTCGCCGAGTAAGTATATTACTAAATAAATTTTATATAAAAAACATGGGGAACTGACAGACTCTAAATGTCAGTTCCCCTAGCATTAGTAGTTATTGCCCATTTCTGTGGTGATAATCTAAACGAGTTACTTCCAGCTTCTTTTAAACCCCCTCGAATTCGAGGGGGTTAAATCTGGATTGTCTAACTTTCCCAAATTCCTAAATATTCAATCGTATTAAAATTTCTCATCCAATTTGCCACAACAACATTAGGTTTTTCCTTGTTTTTATATCTCGCAATAATATAATCATTCTTAAAATCTTCTGTATAAACTTCTATTACCAAACCTTTAGCTTTAATAGTTTCTTTTTTTATTTTTATCAAAGTGATTTCCCTTTTCTAGTTCCCATGTATTGCTTAGAACCATGTAATATTATATGGCTCTAAACAACACATAGATTATTACTTTCTTGAGTTTTAATATTTTGTAGAAGTACTAAAATCTTTGATTTTATTAACATAATTATAGCATGAAAATCACCTGTAAAATCATATAGTCAAATCAATACTTACAGAAACTATATTCAAGTGACGTCTGAAGACTTGTCATTATATGTTTAATCTCCTAAATATTTAATGTAAATTTGGCAAGGGTTCCATTCATCCCATAAAGTTGGAAATACTTCTAACTCCTTATAACCTACCGAAGTATAGAAACTATTCGTAATATCATATTCTTTATAGTGGCCAGATTGAACTGTTTTCACTTGAGAATATATGTATCCCAATTTCTTAGCTAATTTTTCATACGCTTCATTTAATTGTGTTGCTGCACCTTGTCGGTGAAATTTCTTTTTTATTCCCATTACAAATATATCTGCACAGTCTGGGCTTGTAGTATTTAAAACTATAAATCCTACAATCTCATCTTGATAAAAAGAAGCCAAGAAAGGTTTGTCTTGTGAGTCAGTGATATATTCTTCTGTGCTTTCTGGCATACCAAACCATTCTGGGAGATCATAAAGAACTTCCTTAGAAATTTTTTCCTTTTCTTCCTTATCTTTTATTTCTTTAACGATAAATTTCATATTTTCTCTCCAATTTATTTGTTTTATATTTTTGTAGAAGGCTGTAAAACCTGATTTCATTGTTACTATCTACCATTTTCATAATGATGACACGAAATCCTTCAACAACATCAAAACCGACACTATCAAACAATAGGGATGGGATAGCATCATCACCCTCTAATAACAAAATGTAATCTTCAATTTTTTTTATGTTATCATAAGCTGACTATAAATGGTCATCATGATGTGTATTCTCATAAATACCTAGTAGAGTATCCACTATGCTAGTCATTCCCATACTATATGTGGTATTTTGCATATAATGAATATCCAATAATTGACTAAAATGAAAAGCAACAGCACATTTTACTAATACCTTTAACAATCTACTTGCACTTTTTATAAAACGCTTACCACATACAAACAACTGAATTATCAACTATTCTGACTTATAGTAGTTTTATTATATTTTTCTGATTTTATAATAAATCATATTGATGACCAAGATCACCAACATGATTTATTCATCTTCTCCTAAGCTTAATCCCGGACTAGCATTTAAATCTAGCTGAGCAAAATGTCCTCTTTGATATACGCTATAAGCTGCTGCACCAATCATGGCGGCATTGTCCCCACATAATTGAAATGGTGGAATCGTCAGTGGAATATTTGGAAACTGTTCGTTAAGTGTTTTTTGTAAGGTATGTCGTAATCCTTTATTGGCAGCCACACCTCCAGCTAAAACAAATTGTTTTACCGGATACGTCTGAATAGCTTTCACAGTTTTATGAACCAGTGTGTCAATAACACTTGCTTGAAAACTCGCTGCTAAATTTTCTGGCTCTATCGTGTCACCTTTTTGCTTGGCATTGTGCACAGCATTGATAACCGCACTTTTTAGTCCGCTGAAACTAAAATCAAAGTTGTCCTCTTTTATCATCGCACGTGGTAAGTTCATCGTGTCTTGTCCTTTATGCGCTAATTCATCAATCGCTTTACCACCTGGATAAGACAAATTCAAAATACGTCCAACTTTATCGTATGCCTCTCCAACAGCGTCATCTCTTGTTTCACCAATAATGTTAAATACATTATCTTCTGGCATATATACTAACTCCGTATGCCCACCACTGACAAGCAATGCCATTAACGGAAATTGTAACGGTTCTTGTAATTGGCTTGCATAAATATGTCCCGCCATGTGATTAACAGGAATCAGCGGTTTGTTGTGTGCAAAGGCTAGTGCTTTAGCAGCTGTTATGCCAATTAACAATGCACCTACTAACCCTGGTCCCTCAGTAACAGCCACTGCATCAATATCATGCATTGTGACATTGGCATCAACAAGTGCTTCATCAATCACTTGTGTGATTTGCTCAACATGATGTCGACTGGCAATTTCTGGAACGACACCTCCAAATCGCATGTGACTTTTTACTTGTGAAGCGACCACATTGGATAATTGCTCACACCCATTTTTAATCACAGCTGCACTTGTTTCATCGCAACTTGACTCAATCGCTAAAATTAACACATCATTCATCTTTTTTCCACCTATAAATCATCGCATGTTCAACTGGATTTTTATAATACTTTTTCCTAGTCGACATCAAACGAAATCCTATTTTTTCATAAAAACGTCTTGCACTCTCATTACTTTCACGCACTTCCAGAAAGCACGTATCAATATGTTTTTCACTAAAAAAGCTATGCATCATTTGCCATAAAGCTTTTGCATGCCCTTTTCCTTGGTATTTTGTTGACACAGCAATATTGGTAATTTCTGCCTCGTTTAAAATATATTGGCAACCAATAAAACCCTCTTTAGACACAAAATAAATAGTGCGATTTAATTGTAAATCATCTTCAAAATCTTTTTGTGACCAAGATAGTCCTGTTTCTTGGGCTATTTGATACAAAAAGAGAGCATCCTCGATATTAGCTTGTCGTATCATTAGTACTTCACTCTTTCCACAAGATGATGAACTTCTTGATGTTCAACTAACCATTTTTCCTCTGCTTCTGCTTTTTTCAAGTAAAGAGGTGTCAACAAGTGCGGGTCTACTGTATCGGCATTATCCGCTATTCTAGCAAGTACTCTAGCATCTGGATAAACTATTACAGACCGTGCATTTTCTAATGTTATAATGTCCTCTTGATAACTTTCTATATCTGGGCTAATAAAGACAATTTGTTTGCTGCACTGTTTTAAAAATTCCAGTAAAGAGTCAAAGGATATATGACAATTTTCTAAAATGACTTGTCCATTTTTATCATAAATACCGGCATAAACATGATGACGACGTGCATCAAAAAACGGCACAATCCACTCATCCTCTTGTGCTACATACATGTTCGCCAATAAATCTAAACTTGGTAGAGCAATCAGCGGTATCTTCAATGTATATGCTAGTGTTTTTGCATACGTTACTCCTATTCTCAATCCCGTATAAGAACCAGGACCATTGGAAACGATAATTTTTGAAATCTGTTGAGGTATTAACTGGGCTTGTTTGCACAATGTATCAACTGTTGAAGCCAACACAATACTATGCTGTAAAGTTGGATGAATATGTTCAAATGCCACTATTTCTTTATCTTTTTGTAAAGCAATGGATAATGTTTTATTTGATGCTTCTATTGCTAATGTAATCATAGTACCTCCATTTTTTCAATCTTACCTCTTATTTTAACGGATTGCTTTGCTTTTGGCAAAAAGATGATATAAAATAAAGAAAAAAATAGATATAAAGAAGGGATAAGATGCTAGAAATAAAACCGATTGAAGAAAAAGATGTCTATCACTTGTGGAAAATCGGCTTTTCAAAAGCCGATATGGAATGGACAAAATGGAACGGACCTTACTTTGAAGATTATGAAGTGTATACATTTGAAACATTTCAAAAAGAATTATCATTTTACAAAAATACTGATTACTGTTGGGGTATCTATGTTGACGATACTTTAATTGGTGCCTTGTTTAGACACTGGGAATATCAGAAAACACGGTGGCTTGAAATCGGGATTGTGATTTACGATGAAAACTATTGGAATGGTGGATACGGAACAGAAGCCTTACGTTTGTGGATACCTAAAACATTTAAAGATTTCCCAGAAATTGAACATATCGGCTTAACAACATGGAGTGGTAATAAACGTATGATGAGAGCTAGTGAAAAACTAGGTCTATTACAAGAAGCATGTATTCGTAAAGTACGCTATTGGCAAGGTGTTTATTATGATTCCGTTAAATACGGCGTGTTAAGAGATGAATGGGACACAATATAATCATTAAAAATGGTGAACTGACCTTTTAGATGTCAGTTCACCACTTTATTTAGGCTCTATAATAAATCGTGTTGGTGGGAATAATCCACCAACACGATTTTGTATATAAAAGTGGACAAAAAAAGAGAAATACCTGTATGATTAAATCACCACAATTAAACAAGGAGGTATTTCTCATGGATTATTATACAAAAAAATTATTGAC
>NZ_WNJX01000013.1:0-53449 GCF_010892375.1 Granulicatella sp. zg-84
CGAATGGCTTCGTTCTCGCACGTAGTAGAGAGCGAGCGATGTATCGTGTACATCGTGGTAAGCCGGACAACTTAACGTCTGATACGAAAAAAGACTGTCGACATTTTAATTTGTCAACAGTCTGAAAAGAAAAACAAAACACATCTCCTTCATCATAAGAGATGTGTTTTGTTTTTCTTCTTTACATAATGTTTATAGTAATATCGTATACATCTTTGATTAAACATATTAAATGACATCCACATAACTCAAGACTAACCGTTTGAACTATTAGGACACTACCTTTTTAATGTTACTGATTAACTCATAAAAGATAACGCCTATTACTCTATTAAATCAAAGATGTAACGCTACTCAAAAAGGCTTGAAATCAATATGTTCAATGAAATGATGTCAAACCTTTTTACTATTTCAGAAAGTATTTCATCAACCACTATCCGTTGATATAAACGACAGGCTTCCCTATTTTTACTTTTAAATTAATCTCTTACAATAAAACATCATTTTTGCCGGTTTTATGTTTAGCCTCATTTTGATTGTTCAAAATATGACAACGATTGAATAACATCAGAAACAACTTCTCCGTCATTCAAGGTTACAATACGTTCACACTGTTGTGCAATATGCTCATCATGCGTCACAATAATGACAGTACGCCCTTCTTCATGTAACGATTTTAAAATATCAAGAATTTCTTGACCTGTTTTGGTATCCAATGAACCAGTAGGTTCATCTGCCAAAATGATTTCAGCTTGTTTGACAATGGCACGCGCAATAGCAACACGTTGCTTTTGCCCTCCCGATAATTGATTAACTTTTTTCTGTTTTAAATCAGCAATACCAACTAAATGCAATGTTTCATCAACACGTTTTTTAATATCTGAAATAGATGTTGTTTTATCCAACAAAAGAGGTAATGCCACATTACTTTTTACCGTTTCCTGCTCGATGAGTGCAAAATCTTGCATCACAAAACCAACGGTATTCAATCGTATATTTTGTTGTGCCTTTTTCGTAACCACTTCATTATGCAGCACATACGTTCCCGATGATTGTTCTGCCAACCCTCCAATAATGTGCAATAATGTTGATTTTCCAGAGCCAGATTTACCAACAATTGCCACAAGCTCACCTTTATTGATAGATAATGTGACATCCTCTAAAGCCACACATTCATTCTTTTTGTTTTCTTGAAAAATTTTATGGATATGATTTAATTGAATTGTCATCGTTATCCCCCTCACTCATAATAATATTGGAAAACACCTTGTTTTTTCAAGGCAAGTAACGAACATCCTAAAGTCACAAAAACCATGATACTAACAATACCTATCATTGTGACTAAATGGGACGGATTTATATAATAGAAGTAATAATGTCCTCGTCCATCTGATACGTATCCTAATATCATCAATCCAGCAAAGCATAAAATACTCAATACCCCAATCAAACACATATACAATGTATAGATGATGCCAATTTCTTTTAATGTTGCCCCACACATGTGCCAAATAGAAAAACGACGTAATTGTTGATACACATTTAACACAGATACACTAAACATTCCAATGACAGAAGCAAATACGACAACGACCATATTGATTAAATCTTTTTTAACTTTATCCGCATTAAGCTCTTGCGTTTTTTGTATCATATCAGACACAATATCTGCTTGACCAAGTTGAGATAGCTCTGATTGTAACGCTCTTACCTTTGTCATCTCTGTATCTGGTTTAATGTAAACCATGATATTTTCTTCATAAGGATTCACTTTTCCTCTTAATTCATCGGATATTCGTCCCAATAGAATCGTTCGCCCTTGTATAATATTTTGAAAAATCATAGTCGTATCTCCTAAATAATTTCGTCCTCCTTGTGACCAAAATAAAGGTAATTTAGCAATATCGTCTGATTGTACGACTGTAAGAATTTTCTCTTTACCGTCTATCATTGCTTTAATCGTATCCCCTACTTGATACACTTTATTCCCATTTGAAATGGCAATTACTGGTAATTTATCACGTTCCGTATTTAAAATAGGATATACTTTTTCTACCGTTAAAGCATCATATAAAAGCATGCCGTGTGTATCTTTAGACGTCTGTACACTAACTTCTTCAAATGTAGAAACCCCCTCTACAAAATCATATTTTTCAAGTATTCTTTCTACTTGAGGTACTAGTCTTTGTCTTAAACCTATATCGTCTATATGTCTTGATATTGGAGCAAAATTTATACTTTTTTGTAAACCACTTTGCGTTAATACTGCTTCATTTTGAAACATATTATCCGTACGATTTAAAACAATATTGAATAAAGAAAACATAAAGGCTAATTCAAGACAAATCAATAGATTCAACCATTTTTGTTGTTTAAAAATAGTTAATGCTAAATAGATTTTTTTCATTTTATTCCTCCTTTACGTAACAAGACTATAAAAACAAGACAAACCAATACTAAATTGATAACAAGCGGAGTCATGCATAATATCCATAGATATTTCAGTAATAGAGTATTTCCTAATATTGTATTTAGTGTCACAAACCCAATAAAAGCAATTAGAAAACTGATAACATAAAAAATAATTGTTTCTATTAGTAAATAAAATAAGATAGATAATTTTTTCATTCCTAAAAGGTCATAGATTAAAAACTCTTTTGCTCGAGAGCGAAGCATAAACACATAGAGTGAAAGAATATTTAATAAAATGATAATACTAGCCAGCATTAATAAATATTTAAAAACTTCTAGCTCTGATTTTTCTGCTTGATCCATTTTATTTTTCACTGAAACATTAAAATGATTTTCAATATATTCTTGAATACTTTTTATCGAAAAAACAAACTCTGATTTTACATGAACGTGAATACTGCTCGGTTTGTATCGTTTTTTATAATGCTGATAAGACATTTGTACCGTTGCAATAGGATCATCTATTTCTCCTATTATATGATACTCTTGATTATCTAAAGTTAATTTTTGTGTCTGTTTTAACTCATCATAAATCCTAGATGACACAAAAATATCATTTTCTTGTTTTAAAGCCTCATCTTGTACATGAAGTACAGCGATAACAGAATAAATAAATTGTTCAGGAGCATATTCACTTTTTACTTTTGTATTGAACTCAATTTTTTCAAACCGTGTATCTTTTTCTAAAAATTCCCACAGATTATCTGACATCTCCATTGGGTTTAAAGTCAGTTCGTGATTATATGGTTCTTCCTTAGCTTTCTCAATAAATTCCATTTGTGTGTGGTATAAAAATAAAAATGCACCTATTCCCATAGACATGACAAGCACATAAATAAAGGTTAATAATTTATGATTTTTGATAAATCTACTTAATAGTTGATTATATAATATGAGTAATTTCATGATGTCACCCCTTACAAATTACAAAATACTGATACTCATTTCTTTTATTACTAGCGAATTGTTATTGATGATGTACCAATTTTAGATGTTGCTACACCATATGCATAAGTAGCTTTATCTTGTCCTCCCACTTCGGCTACTTCATAGACATCTTTACTTACTTCAGAAGCTCTTCTTTCGCTTTTAGTTCCATCTGGTGTATATATAACGACATATACATCATTAGAACCCGAACCACTCGCATATCCTTTCATATATGCATCATCATGCGGTAGTGGAGTGCCAAAATCATATTCTGTTAATGATTCTGCACCATTTCGCTTCATTTGATTGATACAATACTCATTAGGACTACCCACTGCAGCACCCGCATAGACAGCGGTTCCAAAAACAAACGAACAAGCCACTCCTGTTAGAATACCTAAAGTTTTTTTATTTGTTCTTTTCATAAAACTCATCTCCCAACCTGATTTTTCCATATTTTTCAGAAATGAGTACCAGCTACACTTTTATCATAATAATAAAAAGTGTTTTTGTCAATTAAACTTAACAAAAATCAATATTTATAAAAAGAAAGATTTGTATACCCCTTAATTTATAAATAAAAACACCCAAAATTAAATGTATTTTTATACAAAATAAAGATTTAAGGCGAATTTTGGTACTTTACCCTATAAAAACGTCATAAATCCAACAAATTATAGCAATCTATAAGCAGTATTTGGGAAATAAATAGATAAAAAATATGCCAAGTAATAGTCGGTACGGCTATTGCTTGACATATTTGATATTTACTCATAAAACAGCACATGATGATGTGCTAATCGTCCATTATTATACTCCATTTTCGCAGAGAAAAATGGTTTCTTGTTTAATAACCAGTCTAAAAAAAGTAAATCACCTTCCCATGTTGGTTTTTCTCTTACTTTTTCATAAGGCACCCACTCTAAACTTCCTTCATCACTTTCAATGAGATTTCCTGAAAAAGTCGTTGCTGTAAAGACAAAAACATACCAATCTTTAACACCATCAAAATTAGGAAAAGTAATTACTCCATTTAGTTTAGGGTTATTGAGCACTAAACCCGTTTCTTCTAACACTTCACGTTTAATACATTCTTCCGGTGTTTCTCCACGTTCCACCTTTCCACCAACACCAATCCACTTTCCTTGATGAACATCGTGTTTCTTTTTATGTCGGTGTAATAACAAATAAGATGTACCATTATCAATATAACATAATGTGGCTAGTTGCATATAAACACCTCGAGTTCTATAATAAATCTTCTACATCTTCATCAAAGCGTGTTTGTACATCAATCGGATAGACTTTAATACCGTCTACTGCACGTTTTACTAAGGCATCCACGTCTAATCTTTCTTCATACACACGGACTTTTTCTAGATTTGGTTTTGTTTTTGGAGAGGGTGGTGCAAATACTGTACAACAATCTTCAAAAGGTTGGATAGATAATTCAAATGTGTCGATTTTCTCTGCAAGTGCAATAATATCCAATTTATCCATTGCCACAACAGGTCTTAAAATAGGGGTATTTGTAACTTCGTTAATTACCACCATGCTATGCAATGTTTGAGAGGCAACTTGCCCCATAGATTCCCCATTTAAAATGACTAATCCATCACGTTTTTGACGAATAGCATCAGCAACACGCAACATAAATCGTCTTGTGATGGTCATCAAATATGCTTCGGGGCATTTTTCTTTAATAGTTTCTTGAATTTCTGTGAACGGCACTTCAATAAATTGAATAGCCCCACCGTACAATGCTAATTTTTTTGTTAACTCTTGTGTTTTTCTTAAAGACTGCGGACTTGTATAAGGCGGACTGTAAAAATGAACCATTTCCAATTCTAAACCACGCTTTAACGCTAAATAACTGGCAACTGGAGAATCAATACCACCAGAAAGCATCATCATACCTCTTCCACCTGTGCCAACAGGCAATCCCCCTGCACCTATATACGTTTGGGTACTAATATAAACAGCATGTTTTCTCACTTCAACTTTTATATTGATGTCGGGTTGTTTGACTTTTACTGTTAATTGAGGAAAAGCATCTAAAACCATTGCCCCTAATTCACGATTCAACGTATTCGTGTCCATATCAAACTCATGGTCAGCACGTTTCGTGGAAATTTTAAATGTTTTATCAGATAAATCCATATTGGATAATAAAGCATAGATTTGTTGGAACATGGCTTCAAGAGATTTTTCAACCGTATAAATTGGCGAATAACTCTGTATCCCAAAAACATGTTTCAAACGCTCTAATACGACCTCTTCTGGTGCTCCATTTAATGTGATATACATAAAATCATAGTCGGGATTTACTTTTATTTGCTCAAAGTCTTGTAAGATATGCCTCACATTTTGTGCCAATCGTTGTGTAAAACTTTTTTTATTTTTCCCTTTCGTTGATAATTCGCCATAACGAACCATAATTCTAACGTTCATTTTTTATTCTTCCTTTTAAGATTTCAATATTTTACTAAATTTTTGATACACATTGTCAAATACATGTTGAAATTGTGCTATTTCTTCTTGCGTATTCTCTACCGATAAACTTAATCGAACGGCACAACGAGATATATCACCAGAAACATTCATCGCTCCCAATGTATGATGCTCTTTAGCCGTTTTAGAAGAACACGCACTTGTCGTAGATAGATAAATCCCTTGTTCTTCCAGAGCATGTAACAGTACTTCTCCTCGGATACCTTTTATCGCAAATGTTAAAATATGCGGTGCTTGTTCTAGCGGGGACAATATTTCAACACCATGATAAGACGATAAAAACGCTCGCAAGGCAGACTGATAAGATTGAATTGGTATTTGTTTTTGACTGTATAATCGTAGCGCCTTTGCCATACCAGCGATACTTGCGGTATTCTCTGTCCCACTACGCACACCTTTTTCTTGCCCACCACCATGCAATAAAGATTCAATACGTTTCCCTTCACGTTTATACAAAATCCCGATACCACGAGGCCCGTGGAATTTATGTGCTGATAAACTTAATAAATCAACACGAGATGGTATACGCTGTGTTAAAACATAGTGTAACGCTTGGACAGCATCGACATGGAAATGAATGGTTGGATACTTTTCCAATAAGACCGCAACGTCTTGAATAGGTTCTAAAATACCAACTTCATTATTCACCCACATCATAGACACTAAAATCGTATCATGACGAATGGCCTTCCCCAACATTTCTACATCAATTTTTCCATTTGTATCAACGTCTAAATAAGTGACATCAAACCCTTGTTTTTCTAAAAAGTGCATCGTTTTTAAAACGGACGGATGTTCAATTTGAGTCGTAATAATATGTTTTCCAAACGACTGTTTTTCAAATGCTGTACCGATAATCGCCGTATTATTGCTTTCCGTTCCACCACTTGTAAAAAAGATTTCCTCCTTATCACAATATAATAAATCAGCAATTTGTTGTCTTGCCTTATCAATCAAGCTATCTGATTTCACACCTAAATGATGCAAGCTAGACGGATTGCCAATAAAATTTTCTTGAACGGTTGCCATGGTATCAATAACTTCTTTAAACATTGGCGTTGTCGCACTATTATCAAAATATATCATCAAAAATCAAACTCCTCATCTTGTTTTTGGGCAACGAATGGCGACGTTGGTTTAGCATATCCCTCTACTTGATAAAGCAATGTGTCCTCATTAAATTCAGACTTTGTCACAAAGGTTTCAGCCGTTATTTTCGTAACGATTGCTTCTTGCCCCAACTGAAATTGTTTGCGATAGAAAACCAGCTCTTTAGACACATGCTCCCATAAAAACTGGTGTAATTGCTTAATATCACAATCATCTAAAGCAGATATAACAATGCTCGGCAATAATGTCGGCGTAAACATATCCGTTGCCATATCTTTTTTGTTATATACCGTTACCAATGGGATATGCTCCATGTCTAAATCTTTCAATAATTGTAACACTGTTTCTTGATGCCCTTGATAATTTTCAGCAGAAGCATCTACCACATGAATGAGTAAATCAACATCTCGACTTTCTTCTAAGGTAGATTCAAAAGCATGAATTAACTGGGTTGGAATATCTTGGATAAACCCTACTGTATCCGTCAATGTCATTTTAAATGTATCACATAATTTCACTTGTCTTGTAAGGGGGTCTAAGGTCGCAAAAAGTTGGTCTTTTTCATACGTTCCCGCATCGGTTAAACGATTTAATAGAGTTGATTTTCCCGCATTCGTATACCCAATCAAGCCCATTTGAAACGTATGACTATTTTTCCGTTGTTCTCTTGCTCTTTGGCGATGATTTGCCACTTCTTTTAATTGACGTTTACACTCTTGAATTTTCTCTCGAATATGGCGACGATCTGATTCAAGTTTTGTTTCCCCAGGCCCTCTTGTTCCAATACCGGCACCTAGACGCGACATATTCGTCCCTTGTCCAATCAATCTAGGCAATAAGTAGTTTAACTGTGCTAGCTCAACTTGTAGCTTTCCTTCTTTACTTTTGGCACGCATGGCAAAAATATCTAAAATCAGTTGTACACGATCAATCACTTTACACGACACTTGTGCTTGAATATTTCTTACATGACTAGGAGAAAGCTCGTTTTGGAAAATAATGGTTTCTGGTTCTAGTTCTTCTACTAACGCCACCAATTCTTCCATTTTTCCTTTTCCAATCGCCGTTTTACTATCAAAAGTTTCTCTTTTTTGTATCAATGTGGCAACGACTTCTCCACCTGCTGTTTCTGTCAAACGCTCTAATTCTTGTAGACTATACATAAACGCTTCGTCTTTTTCTTGACGTTGTATCGCCACTAATATTACCTTTTCAGCCATTCATCAATCTCCTTATAAATATCTTCTTTATCGACTTGCCACAAATCAAACCATAAAACGTCCATTCTATTTCTAAACCATGTCAACTGGCGTTTTGCATAGCGTCTGGATTGCTGTTTCAGCACATCAACCGCATGCTCCAAAGTATCTTCCCCAGATAAATAAGGAAATAATTCTTTATACCCTATCGCTTTCTTACTTTGAAAATCTCCCTCGTAATGCTCATATAGCCATTTTGCTTCCTCAAGTAATCCTTGGTTTATCATATTATCCACACGTAAATCAATACGTTCATACAGTCTATCTCGCTCTGTCGTCAATCCAATGACCAAACTATCATAGACCAATGTCTTATCTTCTTGTTGCGAAAATAACATTCCCGTACTTTCAATGACTGTCAATGCTCTCAACAAACGTCTTTCATTTTGAATGGGGATTTTTTCGGCCGCCTTAGCGTCTACACGTACTAATCTCTCATATAAAACATTAGCACCTTTTTGCTTCAATTCTTTTTCTAGTTTTTCTGCAATACTCGTATCAATGCTTTTATTACCACCAAATTGCATATTATATAGTAATCCCTCAATATATAACCCCGTCCCCCCAACGACAATGGGTAATGCATTATTTTGGGAAATACTACGGATTTTTTCTTTTGCCATTGCCTGAAATTCACTTGCGCTATAACTTTCGTCAGGTTCTAAAATATCAATCAAATGATGTGGTACACCATCCATTTCTTCTAGTGTTACCTTAGCGGTGCCAATATTTAAATGTCGATAAATTTGCATTGAATCTCCACTAATGACCTCCCCACCATACCTTTTGGCGATGTCAATACTCAATGCGGTTTTCCCCACTGCCGTTGGACCAACAATCACTAAGACTTTTTCTTTTTTCATAAAACTCTCTTTCTTTGTATTATCATTACTGTTATGATAACATAAGCCTAGAAAAAAGTCGTTAGGAGAGTGCCAAAATGTATTTATCCCCTCAAGAAACAGCCGATTATTTAGACCTTTCCCTACAAGACATCACCCGACTTATTCGTGAAAAACAAATTCGCTATCTTGTGGTTGATGACGATATATTCATCAATGCCAATCAATTTACCCTGTTTCTAAAAGAACGTGATAAATATATAAAAGAATTACAAGACTATTTAAACACACCCCTCCCAGAAGATATTGATGTCAAAGATGAGGACTAATTAAAATAGGCTCGAAATCAACATGTTGATTTCGAGCCTATTTGAGTATCATACAATCTACTGAACAGAATAGTTTGGTGCTTCTTTTGTAATTTGCACATCATGTGGGTGAGATTCACGTAATCCTGCTCCACTCATTCTAATAAATTGTGCATTTTCACGTAGTGCTTTAAGATTTGGTGCTCCAACATAACCCATACCTGAACGTAAGCCACCTAACATTTGGAAAATAATATCTGCGGCACTCCCTTTATAAGCGACACGTCCCTCAATACCTTCTGGTACAAGTTTATTTGCTTCATTCACTGAACCTTGGAAATATCTGTCACTTGATCCTTTTTCCATAGCCGCAAGAGAACCCATACCACGATATGTTTTAAAGCGACGTCCTTGATAAATTTCAAACTCACCCGGTGCTTCATCTGTTCCAGCTAGCATACTTCCTAGCATAACAGCATGTCCACCAGCTGCCAATGCTTTTACAATATCTCCTGAATATTTAATACCGCCATCTGCAATAATAGCTTTATTGTACTCACGTGCCACACTTGCTGAGTCATAAATTGCTGTTAATTGTGGAACACCCACACCGGCAACAACACGTGTTGTACAAATAGAACCCGGACCAATTCCCACTTTCACAACATCAACACCGACGTCAAATAACGCACGTGTTCCCTCAGCCGTCGCAACATTTCCTGCAATCAATGTCGCTTCTGGGAATGTTTCTCTAATTTCTTTAATTTTACGAATAACACCTGCACTATGCCCATGAGCAGTATCAATAATGATTGCATCTGCTTCAGCATCTAATAGTGCTTTTGCTCTTTCAAAAGTATCACTTGTTACACCCACAGCGGCAGCCACTAATAAACGTCCATGCTTATCTTTCGCTGCATTTGGAAACTCGATTACTTTTTCAATATCTTTAATCGTAATTAAACCAGATAATTTACCGTCTTTATCCACGATTGGTAATTTTTCGATTTTGTAACGTTGTAAGATTTTTTCTGCATCTTTTAATGATGTGCCAATAGGTGCTGTTACAAGATTGTCGCGTGTCATGACTTCATCAATTTTCACCGTATAATCAGACACAAAACGTAAATCTCGATTTGTTAAAATTCCTACTAACTTTCTGTTTTCAAGTGTATCCACAATAGGCACACCACTAATGCGATATTTTGCCATTAGTTTTTCTGCATCACGTACTAAATGATTAGGCGTTAAGAAAAACGGATCTAAAATCACGCCACTTTCTGAACGTTTTACTTTTCTTACTTCTTCAGCTTGTTCTTCAATGGACATATTTTTATGAATGACACCCAATCCCCCTTGACGAGCCATTGCAATTGCCATACTAGAATCAGTTACGGTATCCATACTGGCACTTATTAACGGAATATTTAATTTTAAATTTGTAGCTAGCTCAACGCTTAAATCTGTATCATTTGGTAACACATGACTTTCCGCCGGCACCAATAACACATCATCAAATGTATACCCTTCTTTTACGAATTTTGATTCCCATAATGACATAAACAATCCCTCCAAAATCTGAAATATTTTGCTTAACAAAATATCATTTTTAGCGGTAGATTGTCAATGATATTTTTGTTTTTTTATTAAATTTTCATTTACAAAAAAAGTGCGTCACATAGTATACGCACTTTCTATTCTTCAATCATACTTGATAAGACACCATTGATAAATTTAGGTGCTTTATCATCACTATAAAGTTTTGCCAATTCAATGGCTTCGTTAATTGCCACTTTTTTTGGCACATTTTCATCCATGACATCAAACATTTCATAAACAGCAAGTCTTAAAATTGCCAAATCTATTTTTGTTAGTCTTGATACTTGCCAATTTTTTAAATGTTCTTGAATGAGATTATCAATCATCTCTTCTTTTCCCAAAATCCCCAAAACTAATTCTGATAAATACGGTACATCTTCAACGCTTGTTGCAATGTCTTCAATGGCATCAATCATCAACGCATTTTCCATAGCTTCTTCTGGAGATAATTCTTTATTCAACGTTAATTGAAAAAGAGTTTGAATAGCTTTTTCACGCACTTGGCGTCTGTTCAACATTTTTTTACTCAACGCTCTCACCTGCGTCTTCTAAAACTAAATTTACAATATGTACATTCACTTCTTGAATATCAATATCACACATAAATAAAACTTGTTCTTTCACACGCTCTTGAATATGTCTAGCCAGCTTAGGAATGGACACACCGTAGAATGTATTTACATAAATATCAACAACAAATTCTCCCTCTGAATTAGTTGTTAAATACACACCTTTACTCACAAGAGGTTTTGAAAAAACGGATACCATATTTGATACTAATTTTCCTTGTATGCTATGTACTCTTTTCATTTTTGAAACAGCAATACCAATAATTAACTCAATGGCTTCAGGAGCAATCTCAATATTTCCTAAAACATTATGTTCATACTTGTTCACTTTACGCTCTCCTTTGCTTTCTATTTATCATAACGATACA
The DNA here is from genome assembly GCF_010892375.1 of Granulicatella sp. zg-84. NCBI lineage: Bacteria > Bacillati > Bacillota > Bacilli > Lactobacillales > Carnobacteriaceae > Granulicatella > Granulicatella sp. zg-84. The sequence goes on from NZ_WNJX01000013.1 coordinate 11,969, forward strand.
TCACTTCTACTATATCATTTTTTTTAGAAATAAGATATACTTTTATGCAATATTTTAAGAATAGCGTTGTCGTTCTTAGAAATCTATCTCATGAAATTTAAATATTAGCAATATATAAAATATTATCTTATATTCTCTTACCTCTTGATTTCTATCATTTTTCTAGTTTTTGAATTCTATTGATAATCTTCTGATGAAAAACTCTTGTTTGTTAATAATTTTTTTGTATACTCTTTTGACAATAGAATAAATTGCTATATCATTCTACTAGCTAAATAAAATATGTAGATATACCATATTTATCAGCTTTCATTTAACGTTTCATTAAAAGGTGTCGATTATTTTACTAATCGACACCTTTTGACAAAAAATTCCTTTATTTTATAAAATAATCAATTCTCTATTTGCTTTTGTCACAATTTCTGCACCATTTTCTGTGATGAAAATATCATCTTCGATACGGACACCACCAATGCCTGGGATATAAATACCCGGTTCATTTGTGACTGCATGTCCTACTTCTAAAACAGATTCAGATATTCTTGATACAGCCGGTGCTTCATGAATTTCCAATCCAATACCATGCCCAGTTGAATGTACAAAATACTCTCCATATCCATTTTGCGTGATATAATCTCTAGCGATTTTATCCATATCAGCACATGACAATCCTGCTTTAACAGATTCATTCACTAATGTTTGTGCTCCCAACACCACTTGATGAATTTCTTTTAATTGTGCATGTCTTGGTTCTCCTAAAGAGATTGTTCTTGTCATATCAGACACGTACCCATTGTAATAGCAACCATAATCCATTGTGATAAAGTCACCTTTTTCAATCACTTTAGTACTTGCAACACCATGAGGCATTGCAGAACGTTCACCACTGGCAATAATCGTTTCAAAAGATACACCCGATGCACCTAAACTACGCATATAAAAATCCATTTTATTGGCAATTTCAATTTCTGTTACACCTGGTTTAATTTCACCTAAAATATAATCAAATGCTTGGTCTGCAATATGACACGCTTGTCTAATAATATCAAATTCTTCGGCATCTTTTAAAATTCTTAAACCTTCTACTAATCCTGATGCAGATACTAATTGAGCCGATAATAACTCTTTCAATCCGTCATATTCTTTAACCGACATACTGCCGTCTTCAAAGCCCAATGTTTTAATATGTTCATTTGTCACGATTTTTTTCACTTCTAAGAAAATAGGTCCTAAATTTTGTACAATAGTATATCCTTTACATTGTTTCGCTGCTTGCTCTGTATAACGAGCATCTGTTACAAAAAAAGCATTATCTTTTGTAATAACAGCCAATCCTGTTGTCCCAGTAAATCCTGCTACATAGCGTAGATTATAAAGGTTTGTTACCAATAAGGCATCTAGTCCTCTTTCTACTAATTTTTGTTGTACTTTTTCTATTCTTGACATAAATACTCTCCTTACCACTATGACTTATGCCAATTATACCAAATTGAAACAACTCATTCGAGTATTTATATCTAAGCCTATCGTGTCATCATGCTGATACGTCGATTATGCACTCTTTGTCTTTGTTCCTCTAACATTTTTTGCTGTGTACTCATTAACAAGAAAAAAACACCTGTGCCAGCTACTAAAAACAAAATCATCATCATTTCAAAAATATTAAACATAAACATTCCTCCTGTTGCCAAAAAGTAAAACTTATAAAATGTATTATAGCTCATTTTTACAAATTGTCAACAACTTGTTTACAAATCGTCAAAAAAAATGTATACTGTGGATACATGATAAAAGGAGAGGGCTATATGGTTGAAAAAAATAAACTGCCTATTATGATTGATACATTTCGAAAAGAACAAGATATGACTTTAGAAGATATTGGCAAAAAAATCAATAAATCAAAATCAGCCATTTCAAGATGGATTAAAGGTGATAGAAGCCCGATGATAGAAGATTTAGAACGACTAGCTGATATTTTCCAGACAGATATACATACTCTACTATATGGAAAAAAAACAGTTACCGTGTCAAAAACAACGGCTGAACTTATTAAAGTTGTGAAACAACTGTCTGATAAAGAACAAAAGAAAACACTTGATTTTATTGATAATCTTATCGCACAAAGAACAATAACAATTACGCTTCATCCAATAAACGTTGTTGAAGCTCTTGCCGCAGGTGTTGGATACAACTATGGAAACAACGATACAATCACTCTTTATACAGATAGAGATGATTTAAAACCATACGATGTGGCGAGTGCTGTTTCTGGTGATAGTATGGAACCTTTATTGCATAATCATGATGTCGTTCTTATTAAGAAAAATAGTGATTTTATCAACGGGGAAATTTATGCCATTGATTATGACGGTAAATCATACGTTAAAAAAGTGTATTTTGAAAAAGATACTCTTGTTTTAGTATCCTTAAACGAAAAATATGACAATATTATCATTCCTCGACACTCTGACGATGCGTACTTAAATATCGTAGGTCGTGTTGTGGATTGGTTCACACCTGTTCAAGTATAATCAAACCATTTATCACGTTGATGCACAATAGCCATCAACGTGATTTTATTTACCAATACCACATTATCACAAAAGTATACAAACCTAATACTAAGTATTATAATAGTGGCAAAAATATTATATTTTCAAAGAGGGGTGGTAAAATATGACAAAAAAGCTATTTTTTATAATCTTGTGTTTGCTATTCATTGGCAATACTTGTTTAGTGACGTACGATAATTTACCTGCTGTTTTTTCACTTATTTTAGTAACTATTGGGCATAGTTTATTTTTTATTTTTGGTAAAACAACAAAACAAATATTCGTAAATATAAGTATTGGCTCATTTAGTATTATCTATTTTATTGTGTTTAAACCACTTCATATTGGGTTAGTGAATAATCTGATTTATGCAATCGTTTATTACGGGGTTTATTCTTTTTTAAAAAAAGACCTATCGAAAAATATATGCTGAGTGTGAATAATAAAGATATTACTAAAAATAATTTGAAGTGGAGGCAATCATGTTAAAAATAAAGAAAATAGGGCAAAAAATCAAAAAATTACGTATTCAGAAAAATTTAACACGAGAAGAAATGTGTGATTGTGAAAAAAACTTAAGTGTACGTCAATTAACGCGTATTGAAACTGGTAAATCTTTACCCTCTTTATTAACTCTTTCTTATATTGCAGAAAAATTAAATATCTCTCTAAGTATACTCATTGATGAGCATACAACTATTCTTCCAGAAGAATACTACGATTTGAAAAAAAGAATTATACAACTACATACTTTACAACACAAAGAAAAAACACAAGAAAAAGAATATTTATTTAAACAAATCTATACTCATTTTTTTGATAGCTTAACCACAGAAGAACAATTATCAATTGATATACTTCAAAAAGAAATGCAAATTGTGACAACAAAAGATTTTTCGGTGGGTAAAGCTATTTTAGAAGAACATTTTGACCATGTCAAAAGAAAAAGAACATATTCATTCAATGATTTATTGATTATTGATATTTTCTTTTTAAGTATCTTAGCTGAAGTAAATGATTTTCATATCTATAAATATTATATTAATAAGTTTAAACAGAATCTTTTAAATCATGAGTGCTATTATCATTCTGAATATTACATTATACAAAAATGTTTCTTTGCATTGCTTGGTATTATTATGCAGTATGATGACTTTTCAGACTTTTATCTATGTCTGAATAAGCTTAAAGAAATACTTACTTATACACATGATATAGAGAAAAAGCCAATTATTAATATGTTAGAAGCAAAATATTTTATTTACAAGAAAGATTTTAAACTTGCAAAAAATTTCTATACGTCTGCCATAAAAGGTGCTCAATATCTCAATGATACACCTCTTGAAGAAAAAATTTTACTTGAAATGAAAAAAGATTTAAAACTCATGTAATTTTAAATAACTAACCAACTTTTAATCTATCTCCATTTTTGAATATTTATTCTGAATCATGCAAAAATTCTATAAAAACATTTAAAAACAACAAAAAAATAATAAAACATAACCGGACATTCTCGTCCTGTTATGTTTTTTGATATAAATATAAAATATAACTGTAAAGGAGGTAATATTTTGAATATAGATATATTAGAAATTATTTGGTGGATTGGAGGAATTCTGAAAAAAAATTAGTCATAGCGAATCAAAAAAGAGAAAACAAAGACAAAGGAGAAGATATTTATGAAAAAAGCAAGTAAAAAATTATTAATATGTGGTTTATTAAGTCTCAGTTTCAGTGGTACTATAATACCTTCTTTAGAAACAACAATCGTTTATGGGGAAGAACTTACTGAAAACAAATTTGTCCCTAAAAAATTAACTCTTGAACAACAAGAAAATCTTATCCAAGAATTAAAAAATAAATATCCTACACTTTCTGATTATTATTTAAGAGAAACATTAAGACGTCAATTAAAAGGAGATTTTAGACCTGTCTATGAAAAAATAAGTCATGGTAGTAGACCATTTTTCTTAGGAATATGGGACGAACAAGGACTTACAGTAGATGCAGTTGGAGCTGCAATTGATGTAGCTATTGGTGTATTAACTGGTGGATCTGTTTCGGCTTTAGCGCATCTAGGAAAACATGAAGCAAAAAACATATTAAAACAAGCCATTGCCAGAGTTCTAGGAAATAAATTTATTTCATCCGGTGTAATTGAATTTGCTTTAAATCTTGCATCTCCAGGACATGCCATTGCCCAATGGTGGGATAGTCAAGACGCTTATCCAAACAATGGACATATCAATTTTTAGGAGTAAATATCATGAAAAAAGCACTATTATTTCTATGCTGCTTTGCAACATTGGGTATACTAGGTTATCTAACAAGATCTTGGGCAGGTACTGGCGTTTGTTTAGCTATCTTGATACCATACTGGTTATATAAAGCATACACTCTCATTTATTCTAAAAAATAGCTCATTTTCTTAAAAATATTGCAAACAAACTATCTTATAAAAAAGCTGACTCTAAGAACAGAAAATCCGAGTTCCCCACACCATTTTGGTGTGGGATAGTTCTGTTCAATATTGTTTTTCCAATAGAAAAGAATATATCTAAAAAAAACCGATATTTGTTTCAAAAAACAGATTTAATGACTCTTGCAAAAATTTAAAAGTAATTCCTTAAAATCTTCTTTTCAAACTACTATTTAATAAGTTTGACTCTATAACAAGTTATTCTCGTTCTGTTATATTTTTATGTTCTATAAATATTTAGTCACCAACACTATTGGGTATAGAGTCGAAAAGGATTGAAAGCAACGTGTTGAAATGTTGTTTTCAATCCTTTTACTATTTGATAAGTACGCTAAGTACCTTTATCTGTGCTGATATAACTTTAAGTATCTGTTCTCATTTTTTGGTTAACTTCTTTTTTATATAGCCTTTCAAAATAGCTTCACGCTATTTCAAGTCAATACTCGTCTACCTTCAATGGCACGTAAGAGTGTCATTTCGTCAGCATATTCAATATCACTACCCACGGCTAAACCATGCGCAAGACGTGTGACGGTAATGCCTGCCGGTTTTAGTAAACGAGCAATATATTTAGCTGTTGCTTCTCCTTCTGCTGTTGGGTTTGTCGCAACAATTACTTCTTTTATCATGTCATTATCTTGTAAACGTTGAATGAGTGCAGGAATGGTTAAGTCTTCAGGACCAATACCGTCCATAGGTGATAAAACACCACCTAAAACATGGTACAATCCTCGATATTCACCCATCCGTTCCATTGAAATCACGTCTTTAGAATCTTCCACGACTAATAAAGTCGTTTTATCACGTGATTCATCAGTACATAGTAAACACGGATCAGCCTGCGTGATATTGCCACAAATATGACAATGTGTTAAATCGCGTTTCACGCTAATTAAAGCATTCGCAAATTGTATAATTTCTTCTTCCGGTAAATCCATACTGAAGAAAGCTAGTCTTGCTGCTGTTTTTGCACCAATTCCCGGTAATTTTCGATAACTATCGATAAGTTTTTCAATAGGTGCTGGATATTGCATCTTACTTTTCCTCTTTTTCTGTTTTATACATAGTTATTGTTGTCTAGCAACAATTTCTTTTATCATTTGAGCTCTTAGTAATACTAGCTCAGGGTATTGATAGAAAAATAATATTTTTTGTTCGTAAGGAAGACCTTTAAAATCATTTCTTTGTGTAAAAATAAAATATTTAAAACTTTCTGCAAAGTCTTCATCTGGATCTGTTGTAGCATATGTACCAACAAAATTATCTTTGTTTTTCTCATAAAAGAATCTTTCATCATCTTTGGTTCGCACAGAGGCAAAATCAATCCAGTTCGGATCAATATCTTTCCAAAATGCTTGATAAAATGCTCTTAAATAACCATCACTTTTAATACCATTCAAATAAAAATCAGTGCGTTTATGTCCTTGGAAATCCAAATGACGTTGATCAGGCGACAAAGAAAACATGTGCCCAAACTCATGAACCATTGTTTCAATAATAGATATTTTAGGATAGTAAGCACCATATTGTTTTAAATCATTGTAATTATCTATATCAAAAAATAGCTCTTGTTCAAGCGGATGCTCTTGATCGTTATAGACAGCTGCTGAAAAACCGCTCCCTTTATACACATAAAAGAATGCTAAATATTTTCGCCATTCTTTTGGAATCATTGATTTAAATATATCAAATACCTCTTCCGATTGTTTTTGTTCCTCTGCCGTTAAATCTGTTTTAACTACTGGTAACAGCGTATCGTTCACGACATCATAACGTGCAACAGATTTTCCATTTTCTAAATCTTCATTTCCACCACCGTCTAATGCATACTCAACACGTGGAATAGGAACATTCCAATGTGTTTTTTCAAGTTGACTATCTCCGTACAACGAGCATTCACTAACGCTATGACACAATGTATTCTCCGGTACTTTTTTCTCTTCATCAATACGATAAGTTGTTGTAATCTGAAAGGCTTTCGGCTCAATTTCAGTTACATTTTCTTGATTTTCTTGAGGAATAATTGTTTTGACTGGCGGCTTTTCTGTCATATATTGAATAAGAAAGAACATGCCACACATAAAAATAAAAGATAAGATGATATAGCTATATGTTTTCTTTTTCATTTTGATATACACTCTTAGAAAGGTAATCCTTTTGTATAACGACCCATAACTTCATTCGTACGATCTTCTACTTTTTTCAAAGCATCTGCTATAGCAGCAACCATTAAATCTTGTAACATTTCAATATCATCTGGATCTACAACTTCTCGTGCGATTGTCACATCTAACACATCACGTTTGCCATTTAAAGATACTTTCACAAAATCATTCACAGAACTTCCGACAAATTCTTGTGTGTTCAAGTATTCTTGTGCTTGTTCCATTTCCTTTTGCAATTTTTGTACTTGTTTCATCATACCTTGCATGTTTCCCATATTTTTCATCATTGTTTCATCACTCCTGTATATACACAGCATCTCCAAATAACGCTGTTGCTTTACTAATTATTTCTGGTATTTCTTCTAAAGTTGTTTCTATTGTTTCTTCGATAAACTGTTTTGAATCAACTGCTTGCATTATAGATACTTTTTCTGATACATCAGGTGTTAAATATTGTTCTAATGTCCCCATTTTTTTAGCTTGAATAAATTTATCTCGAACATCTTTCCATTGATTATGTGGCACGCATTCAACCACACATGGATGTTGAATTAAACGCATGGCATGCTTGCTAATATCGTTTCTCAACTCAGCATCTTCTGCAGTTAATCCACATAATAAATCATATTCAAAACCAATAACTACACCTTCTGGACTGGCAGCTAATACGGTAGAAGCGTTCAATTTTGCTCGTTGACTAACTGCTAAACACGACAAAATATCTTGCCACTCATCTTGAATTTTTTGTTTATCTTGCGCTGTAGCACGTGCTAAAATATTAAAAATACGTGCTAAATTAGGCTTAAACACTTCTTGTGGTTTACTTGGTTTTGGCACCACTTTTTCAACTGTTTTTTCAAAGGTTATACCACTGTCCATTAGCTTTTCTAACTGATTCTTCAAATTTGATACTTCTTGTTTCAATGTTTCTAACTCAAGCGGTGCGGTTTCTAAGACTGGTATTTCTTCCTCTGTTGCCATTTTAACCGTCAAAACTTCTAAATATAAATCTCGTTGTGTGGACACTCTCATCGCTTGTTGTGTCAATGTCAATTCATGAATAAAGCGATAGATAAAACTAGACGAAATTTGCGTTAATGTATCTAAATGAACACTAGATACAAGAGTTGTCTGTTTTCCCACTGCATGCATCACTAAAATATCTCTTGAAAAAGATAGCAATTCCTCCAACAAACGTGTTGATTCTTTACCATGAGAAAGAATTGTATGTAAAATAGATAGCGCTGTACCTGTGTCTTGTTGAGATAACGCCACTAAATAAGCTCCCATTTCCTCTTGAGAAATACTCCCAGAAACATCTAAGGCATTTTCATAAGTTACACTATCTCCATAAGAAATCGCCTGATCAAGTAAACTTAGCGCATCTCTCATACCACCTTGTGCTGTTTTGGCAATAATTTGAATGGCTGCTTCTTCATAGTCAATATGCTCTTGCTCTAATATGTACATTAACCGTTTAGCAATATCCTCTTGAGAAATACGCTTGAAATCAAAACGTTGTGCTCTTGATATAATTGTAGCAGGTATTTTATGTGGCTCTGTTGTTGCTAAAATAAAAATAACATTTTGTGTTGGTTCTTCTAATGTTTTCAAAAGAGCATTGAACGCCCCTGTAGAGAGCATGTGCACTTCGTCAATAATATATACTTTGTAAGCAGCTTCTGTTGGTGCATATCTAGATTTATCTCGAATATCTCGGATTTCCTCAACACCATTATTACTAGCAGCATCAATCTCAATAACATCACTCAAAGAGCCTTCCGTAATTGATTGACAAATCGCACATTTATTGCACGGTTCGCCATTTTCTTGGTGTGGACAGTTTATAGCTTTTGCAAAAATTTTTGCCGCACTCGTCTTTCCTGTCCCTCTTGAGCCTGTAAATAAATAAGCATGGCTTACCTTATTCGTTGCAATCGCATTTTTCAATGTTTTGACAACAGCTTGCTGCCCAACAACATCATCAAATGTTTGTGGTCGCCATACTCGATACAAAGCTTGATACATAAAGTACCTCCTTTCACTATCCCTTTTATTATAAGCTATTTGGCATCAAATGAACAGAAAAAAAGGTCATGCAATTATGACCTTTTTAATAAACTTGCTGCACATTCGTCAATAATAATCGTGACATCATCATGCTTTTGTAAAATACTTGCTGGAACATCTATCGTCACAGGACCTTCAATCATATCTTTGACAGCTTGAGCCTTATTTTCACCAAAGGCAAGCAATACAATTTTTTTAGCATCCATGATAGACTGTAACCCCATTGAATAAGCGTATGTTGGGACATCCTCTTCTTTTTCAAAAAAACGTTTATTCGCTTGAATCGTTGACTCCGTTAATGCTACTTTATGTGTGCGAGTATCAAATGATGTACCAGGTTCATTAAACCCAATATGTGCATTCGTACCTAAACCAAGTAATTGCAAGTCGATTGGATATTGTTTCAAAATATTTTCGTATCTTGAAATTTCAATTTCTTCGCAGTGTTCTAGTCCATTTGGAATATGGTTTTCTTTAAAAGGCTTATCATTGAATAATTGCTCTCTCATAAAATAATGATAACTATGCTCATCTTTTGCGGATAAACCGATATATTCATCTAGGTTAATCGAAATTTTATCAGAAAAATCTAAATCACTTTCTCTTAATAACTGATATAATTCGATTGGTGTTGACCCTGTCGCAAGCCCAAAAACAATTGCCTTTTCTTGAAAAGATTGCTCAAATAAAGTAAACGCTTTTTTTGCCCCTTCTGTTGCTGAGTTTACAATAACGATATTCATTACTTTTTCCCTCCTTTTTACAAACGTTGATACTTCTATTATACACAGAATACACAAAAAAGGCACTCAAAAGTGCCTTTTTCCTTATTTATTTAATGCTTTTTTTGCTTCTTCTGCTAAAGCCGTAAATCCTGCTGGGTCATTTACAGCTAAGTCAGCTAACATTTTGCGGTTCACTTCGATACCTGCAACTTTTAAGCCGTTCATAAATACGCTATAACTTAATCCATTTAAACGAGCAGCTGCATTGATACGTGTAATCCATAATTTACGGAAATCACGTTTTTTCTGACGACGATCTCTATAAGCATAAGAATAAGATTTCATCACTTGTTCTTTAGCTGTTTTGAATAACAAGTGTTTTGCTCCATAGTAACCTTTTGCTAATTTTAAAATTCTTTTACGACGTCTGCGCGTCACTGTTCCACCTTTTACACGTGGCATAGTCAATTCCTCCTTATGATAAACGCATATTTGACTTCCTGCGTTTTATATCTCTTATTTTCAATAATAATCGTTACGCAATACCAATTAGCGAAGTTGTGCTAATTGTTTTCTGATACGTCTCATATCGCTGTTGCTTACCATTGTTGCTTTGCGGTGTTGACGTCTTTGTTTTTTAGATTTACCGTGGAAGCGGTGGCTTCTTTCTGAATGAGAACGTTTCAAACCTCCGTTACCAGTTCTTTTAAAACGTTTTGCTGATCCGCGGTGTGTTTTTTGTTTTGGCATTTTGCTTTCCTCCTACAATATTTCTACTTGTCAAGGTTATAAACCTACTATTTATTTTGGCGCTAGCATTAAAAACATGCTGCGTCCATCCATTTTCGGACGTGATTCAATCGCTGCAATATCGGCTGTTTCTTCAGCATATTTTTCCAATACACGTTGTCCTATTTCTTTGTGTGTAATCGCACGTCCTTTGAATCGGATAGATACTTTTACTTTATCTCCTTTTTCTAAGAACTTACGTCCACTACGCAGTTTTGTTTGGAAGTCGTTCTCATCAATTGTTGGACTTAAACGCACTTCTTTAATTGTGACAACTTTCTGGTTTTTACGTGCTTCACGCTCACGTTTTTGCTGTTCAAAACGGTATTTCCCGTAGTCCATTACACGAGCTACTGGTGGCACCGCATTTGGAGAAACTAGCACTAAATCTAAGTTTGCATCCTCTGCCAGCTTCAACGCTTGTGTACGTGTCATAACGCCTAGTTGTTCACCTTGTCCATCAATCACACGTAATTCTTTAGCACGAATGCCGTCATTTACCATCATATCCTTTGCTATTTCAATCACCTCCAAGATTTTTTGACTTAGCAGAAAAACAGTGGGTGCACGTGTGCACCCACTGACATTCATAAATCGAATCTCTATTTGCCCAAGGACCTTTGGTCTACTTAGGCGAGAAGCGGGAGCCTCTGCTTTATCGTCTTGTCTATTCTATAGGAAAATAGAGTATTTGTCAATAATTTTATGAAATACACTCACGCTAACGGGATTAACGTGAGTGTACAACTATTTGTTAATATTTTAAAAACACTTTAATGTCGTAGTTTTTAATTTTTTCACGTCCATTTAAATCTAATAACTCGATAATAAACGCTGTACCGACAACTATACCACCTAATGATTCAACTAATTTAATCGTAGCTGCGATTGTACCACCCGTAGCTAATAAATCATCACAGATAAGTACACGTTGCCCCGGTTTAATGGCATCTTTGTGAATTTGTAATGTATCTTGTCCATATTCTAAACCGTACGTCACTTCTGCTGTTTCACGAGGTAGTTTTCCTTTTTTACGGACCGGTGCAAAACCAACGCCTAATTCATTGGCAACAGGACAACCAATAATAAACCCTCTTGCTTCTGGCCCAACAATAATATCAACTTCTTTTTCTTTGGCATACGCCGCAATTTCTTTTGTAACATAGCGATATGCCTCTCCATTTTCCATTAGTGGAGAAATATCACGGAAAATAATCCCCTCTTTTGGAAAGTTTGGTACTGTTGCAATATAATTTTCTAACTTCATCTTGCCTCTCCTTTTCCTAGATACCCTTTGATACCATCTATCACTTGAGAAAATTGTGTGTAAATTAGAGCTTGCTCAATCCACATTTTTTCTTTATATGCTTTAAATACTTCGGTTTCTTCTAATACACATTTCTCATGTTGTGGATTGAATATTAAAACACCGTCTTTTATTGTAACAAATTTTACCTCAGAAAACACCTGTATCATGAAAATCAATACATCTTTTTTAATATTTAATTGTTTTACAAGCGTATCTAACATATCTCTAATCACAAATTCTTGTTTTTTATGAATGTATTTATAAAGCACGCCAAATTGTTCACGTGTTGGTAATCCTATTAAATAGGCACTTTTTCGCGTGTGTGCCATAACATATACATTATCCGCTGCTATATTTTGCAAAACATTTTTGAATATGTCTTCATTGGGCGGACAATCAAATAAAACTAAGTTTTCAACGGTATTGGGTACATCTTCTTCATAATAAACGGCTGTACTAGTATCTATCAGTTTTTCTTTAAAGTAATCATAATATTTTTTGTCAAAGAATAAATAGACAGCATTGTCTATCATCATATCTTTTTCTGTCATTTTTGTTCCACGGTAGTCAAAAAATTGTGTACCGTTAATACAACTATCCATGACACGAAATTGCACTCGCTCGAGTCCATTCCATTCATTTAAATTTAACTGTCCAACAAGACTGGCTACGACATTATCTTTTAAATAAGGAATATCTTGAATCGCATTGAATTGAACAATATCCATTTGATCTGCTTGTCCTTTTAAATGCTGTTTTTTTGTACCGATTGCTTTCATTTGAGAGAGCATCGTGTGTTTCACACAAATAATTGGTCGTTCATTTCCAGTACCAAAAGGTGCTAGTGTATCAATCGCATGAAGCAATTCAATAGTACATGTTTTTGCATCTAAAACGGTATCGTATGTTAAAAATCGCTTTGTTTCGCTCGGGACAAATTCTTGTAAACGTTGTTGTAAGATGTCAATTTTATCAATAGCAACAGTCATCCCCGCTGCCATTTCATGCCCACCAAATGCAACAAATTCTTCTTTCACACTCGATAATACATCGTACAAATTCACAGAAGAAACACTTCTTCCAGAACCTTTAGCCAATCCCGTTTCTATATTTTTTTGTAATAAAATGGTTGGTTTTCCTGTTTTTTCAACAACTTGACTGGCAACAATGCCTAAAACACCTGCTTGCCAATGTTCATTAGCTAATAAAATAAGGTTTGGCAACGGATTCGGTAAAGACGCCATCACTTCATTAGAAATGGCATCAACAACGGCTTTTCGCTCATTGTTTTTTTGTTCAATCAAGTCAACCAACGCATCTGCTTCATCTTCATCAAAAGTCATAAGCAAATCAACACCCGGTGTTGCATCATCTAACCTACCAATTGCATTTAAGCGTGGCCCTATCGTAAAGCCTATTGTATCAGTCGTTGCCTTTTCAGTATCAACGCCTGCTTTTGAGAGCAGTTTCAATAAACCGACACGCTGTGTTTGTTTAAGCATTCGTAACCCGTGCGATACAATAACCCGATTCTCGTCCACCAAACTCACAACATCAGCCACTGTACCAATAGATGCAATGTCCAATAATTCCATTGGAAGTTCTTCCAAAAGAGCACATGCCACTTTGAAGGCAACGCCTGCTCCGGATAAATCACCAAATGGATAACTCCCTTTAGGGTGCCTTGGATGTACAATAGCGTATGCATTGGGTAACGCTTCGGGTAGTTCGTGATGATCTGTCACAATGACATCAACACCTTTTTTCATCGCTAAATCAATCGCTTCATGCCCAGCAACACCATTGTCACATGTAACAATCAGCTCTACATGGTCAACATCAATCATATATTTATACACATCTACATTTGGTCCATATCCGTCAGTTGCTCGATTTGGCAAGTAAAAATGAACATTACCACCTAGCATATCAATCGCTTCAGATAAAATCGTCGTACTCGTTATCCCATCCGCATCATAATCACCATAAATCAATATTTTTTCATTTTTTTCAATGGCTTCTTTAATACGATTAACCGCTTTTTCCATATCGTGCATTAAATATGGATCATGTAGCTGGTCTAATGTAGGATTTTGGAATTGTTCTAATTGTATTTTTGAGTGAACACCTCGTTGCAAACATAGTATGGCAAAACTTCTATCACAGCCTGTTTCTTCTTGAAAGGCTTTAATATCTTGTTCTTCTGGTTGCTCTTTTTGAACCCATTCATATACTGATTTTTTTGCCAAAATACATTCTCTCCTTTTTTATCCGTCACTTTCTATTATAAGGACGGATAAAACACTCGTCCATTAAAAATGCTTATCACATGATGACTTTATCACTATACGCTAAACTTGTTTTCTAATCAATAGAAAAATAGTGTTATCGCTCATTTATCGCTCAAAAAGTGAGCGATAAATGAGCATTAACATCAAAAACCGGAGTGGCTACTTCGAGCCACTCCGGTTTTATCATTTTTTCTAAAATTACATCATACCCATGCCTGGAGCGCCACCCATTGGATGTGCTGGCATACCGCCTTCACCCTCTTTATCAGCGATAACAGCTTCTGTCGTCAATAATAATGCAGCAACACTTGCGGCATTTTGTAATGCTGAACGAGTTACTTTCGTTGGGTCAACGATACCTTCTTCAATCATGTTTACCCATTCGTCTGTTGCAGCATTGTATCCAATACCTACTTCTTTTTCTTTTAATTGAGAAACAATAACAGAGCCCTCTAATCCTGCATTTTCAGCGATTTGACGTAATGGTTCTTCTAATGCACGAACAACAATACGCACACCTGTTGCAACGTCACCTGTTTCTTCAATAGAAGCCACTTGTTTTTGAACTGTCACAAGTGCTGCACCCCCACCAGGAACGATACCTTCTTCAACAGCAGCACGTGTTGCGTTTAAGGCATCTTCGATACGTAATTTACGTTCTTTTAATTCTGTTTCTGTAGCAGCACCGACACGAACAACCGCAACACCACCAGATAATTTTGCTAAACGTTCTTGCATTTTTTCACGGTCAAACTCTGATGTAGATTCTTCAATATGAGCACGGATTAAACGAATACGTTGTTCAATCGCTTCTTTTGAACCAGACCCTTCAACAATTGTTGTGTAATCTTTTGTGACAACGATTTTACCTGCTGATCCCAATTCAGCCATTGTCATGTCTTTTAATTCTAAACCTAATTCTTGTGTAATCACTGTCCCACCCGTTAAAATGGCAATGTCTTCTAACATCGCTTTACGGCGGTCACCAAAGGCTGGTGCCTTTACAGCAACAACATTGAATGTCCCACGAATTTTATTTAAAACTAATGTCGGTAATGCTTCACCGTCTACATCATCAGCAATAATCAATAATGGACGTCCTTGTTGCACGATTTGTTCTAAAACCGGTAATACTTCTTGAATATTTGAGATTTTTTTATCTGTGATTAATACATAAGGATTTTCTAAAACAGATTCCATTTTATCTGTATCTGTTACCATATATTGTGACAAGTATCCACGATCAAATTGCATACCCTCTACAACGTCTAACTCTGTATCCAAGCCTTTTGATTCTTCGATTGTAATAACGCCGTCTTTTCCAACACGTTCCATTGCTTCTGCCAATAAAGCACCAATTTCATAATCACCTGAAGAAATCGCTGCAACTTGTGCAATAGACTCTTTAGATTCAACCGGTACAGAAATAGCATGTAATGCTTCCACGGCTTTTTTCGTTGCCAATTCGATACCACGACGAATACCGACTGGATTTGCACCAGCAGTCACATTTTTTAACCCTTCACGTACAATCGCTTGTGTTAAAACAGTTGCTGTTGTTGTACCATCTCCGGCAATATCATTTGTTTTTGAAGCAACTTCGGCTACTAATTTTGCACCCATGTTTTCAAAGTGGTCTGATAATTCAATATCTTTTGCAATGGTTACACCATCATTTGTAATAAGCGGAGAACCAAATTGTTTTTCTAAAACAACATTTCTACCTTTTGGTCCTAAGGTTACTTTTACAGTGTTCGCTAAAATATCAACACCACGCATCATACTTGCGCGTGCATCTTCTGAAAATTTAATATCTTTTGCCATGTGTTACTACCTCCTATTAGTCTACGATTGCTACTAAGTTTTCTACCTTAACAACAATGTATTCCTCTCCATTATGTGCTACTTTTTCACTTGCGAATGCTTCAAACACGACCATGTCACCGACTTTAACATCCTCTACATCTTTTGCCACAGCAACAACTTTTGCCATATTTTCCGCAGGTTTTGCACTGTTTGGTAATAAGAAACTACCGACTTTTTTTTCTTCTTCTTTTTCAAATTGTAAAACAACTCTATTTGATAATGGTTTTAACATGATAAACCTCCTTGATTTTTTTGGCACTCTTTGAACAAGAGTGCTAACACATACATTATAGTATCATAAAATAAAATTTTTTCAAGATTTTTATCTGATATTTCTTTTTCTTCTTTTTTTAACATTTTGTTTTTCATTTTTTCCTTCTTTATACATGTATTTTATCACAATCACAACGTATAAAAAGAATAGAACTAAGCTAAATTCTCTGAGAGATACCTTCTGAAAACCATGGTAATACTCCGGTGTACAATATAACATCAATAAAAAGGTACAAACTAAAATGGTTATTGTAGATAAGTATTTTTTCATGAGTCCACATCTCTTTATAACTGTATTATAACAGAAACCTTTCATCATGCCTATTGTACATCAATACCTATAAAGTCAAAACGGAGAAAATCGAACAGGCATGTCGATTTTCTCCGTTTTCTTCATATACTAATTCATTTCTTCAGCTTTTTTCTTGCGTTTCGCAACACGGTCACGTTCGCCTTTATCTAAAATTTGTTTACGTAAGCGAATATTTTCTGGTGTAATTTCACAATATTCATCATCACTCATAAATTCGATAGATTCTTCCAGAGATAACACACGTGGACGTTTAATAACAGCCGTTTGGTCTTTCGTTGCTGAACGAATATTCGTCATTTGTTTTGCACGTGTAATATTAACTGCTAAGTCATTTTCACGAGAATTCTCTCCAACAATCATACCTTCATAAACTTCTGTTCCTGGTTCAATAAAGATTGTTCCTCTATCTTCAACACCCATAATACCATAAGTCGTTGCTTTACCCGTTTCTGTAGATACTAACGCTCCATTATGACGTCCACCGATTTTTGCTTTAATTTCTGGTAAGTATTGATCAAATGTGTGGTTAATAATACCATATCCTCTTGTCATAGATAAAAATTCTGTTGAGTACCCAATCAACCCACGAGCAGGTACTAAGAATATTAAGCGAATTTGTCCATTTCCTGTGTGTACCATTTCTTGCATTTCGCCTTTTCGAGAGCTTAATGATTCAATGATAGAACCCATGTATTCTTCGGGCGTATCAATTTGTACGCGTTCATACGGTTCACAACGCACACCGTCAATTTCACGAATAATCACTTCTGGACGAGATACTTGTAATTCATATCCTTCACGACGCATGTTTTCAATTAAAATAGATAAATGTAGTTCTCCACGTCCGGATACAACCCACGCATCTGGGGAATCTGTTTGATCGACACGTAAAGAAACATCTGTATGTAATTCTGACATTAAGCGTTCTTCGATTTTACGAGAAGTGACAAATTTTCCTTCACGTCCTGCAAATGGAGAATTATTCGTTAAGAAAGTCATTTGTAGCGTTGGTTCGTCAATTCGTAAAATTGGTAATGCTTCTTGTGCATCAATCGGCGTCACTGTTTCTCCAACGAAAATATCTTCCATACCACTTACGGCGATTAAATCTCCTGCTTTTGCTTCTTGAATTTCGACACGACTTAGTCCAAAGAAACCAAATAATTTTGTGACACGAAATTGTTTAGCTGACCCATCTAATTTCAAAACAGATACAGCATCTCCCACTTTAATCGTTCCTCTAAACACACGTCCAATTCCAATACGTCCAACATAGTCATTGTAATCTAATAATGACACTTGGAATTGTAGTGGCTCATCGCTATTATCCACTGGAGCAGGAATATGATTGATAATCGTATCAAAAATATAGTCCATTGTTTGTTCTTGCTCAGCTGGATTATCTGATAAACTAGAGGTCCCGTTAATTGCTGAAGCATACACGACTGGAAATTCTAATTGGTCATCGTCAGCACCTAATTCGATAAATAATTCTAATACTTCATCAACGACTTCTTCGGGTCTGGCAGCATCTCTATCAATTTTGTTCACAACAACGATTGGTGTTAATTTTTGTTCTAATGCTTTTTTTAATACGAAACGTGTTTGAGGCATTGTTCCTTCGTATGCATCCACTACTAATAATACACCGTCAACCATTTTCATAATACGTTCTACTTCTCCACCAAAGTCGGCGTGTCCAGGTGTATCCATAATGTTAATACGTGTGTCATGATATTGTACAGCTGTATTTTTAGCTAAAATCGTAATTCCACGTTCTCTTTCAATATCATTTGAGTCCATTGCGCGATCTTCTAAGTTTAAGCGTGCGTCTAATGTATGAGATTGTTTCAATAATTCATTTACAAGTGTCGTTTTTCCGTGGTCAACGTGTGCGATAATCGCAACGTTTCTAATATCGTTTCTTAATGTCATATTTTCCTCCAATTCAAATTATCAACTGATACATTCTAACACTATACACTCTATTTGTAAAAAACTTTTCATGAAAAACCATAGAAAAAGTGAGTAAATCTGAAAATTTACTCACTCCATTTTAAATTGACATGTTCATTGACTTCTTTGTATGCTTTATCAATTCTTTTTTGTGTTGCTTCATCGAGCATATCTCTATATTTTCCACCTTGGATAAAATCTTGTAAAATATAGGTCGTGTAGTCGTACAAATCATATCCATTCGGAGATTTTCTACCATTTGGTGTGCGACTTACCCACGTTGGATGTGCCTGTACGGTATCGATAATTGTTTTGTCATTTTCCTTTTTGATTGTCACATCCATTAACAATCCTCGTTCTGTCCATTCATTGTCCAGTGTTTCGATACGCTGATTGGAAATAAAATTACCCATTGAATAAATAATAAATTTTTTATCCCCATTTTTCACAACCGTTTCACTCGGTTCAATCACATGAGGATGCCCACCAAAGATAATGTCGGCTCCCCAATCAATCATTTTGTGGTATAAAGCAACTTGTTCTGGTGTTGGCTCTAGAGCATACTCGATACCCATTTGAGGCATCACAATCGTTATATCTGCTATTTTTTCTGCTTTTTCAAGATCACGTTTTATTTTTTCTTCGTTTAAATCAGCTAAATAATCGTCATAATCTTTTTGAGAAATCGTCTGTTCAATGCCATTAAATCCATACGCATAACCTAGTATCGCTATTTTAATACCGTTCACTTCTTTGACTAAAATCTCATTTCGACTTCTCTTGGCAAAAACACCAAATGTATCTATTCCTCTTTCATCAAAAGCTTTAACCGTTGATTTAATCCCTTCAATACCCGTATCTAAAATATGATTATGCGCTAAGTCCATCACATGATACCCCGCCCATTTTATCGCATCCGCTGTTTCGATAGGTGCATTAAATGTTGGGTAGCCTGCCAACTCTTTATCCGGAGCAATGGTTCCCTCAAAATCTCCAATAGCTAAATCGGCTTTAGCTAGCCATTCTTTGACATATTTGAAATTTTGTTTAAAATCATATGTTCCATTCTCTTGCAAAGCACTCATATACAATAAATCATGATACAAAATATCGCCATTTGCCATAATTCGCGCTGTTTGCACGGATGATGTTTTTTGTATTGTTGTGCTCTCTATATGTGGCTGCTCTTGTGTTTGTGTTGCAGGTGCTTTTAACCAAATATCTTTAAACAAAAAAGCAAATCCTAAAAGACAGCATACAAGGATACTCAACAAGCCAATCATGATACCGGCATGACTTTTTTTGCGATGTCTACTTCTTCTCATTTATATTCCCCCTCTATTACCAAGCATAATTTGGTTCTTCACATGTCATCATAGATTCAAATAATTCGGCTGGTGTAATCGTTTTTAATCCGCCATAAACTTTGTCTTGTTGGTTTGGAGATGGGTCTAAATAATACAAGACATCAATGTCTTTCCCGTCGGGTGTTGTTTTATACCCGATACCAATGACATTGTGTTCACCTTTAGAGCCTGTATACACTTTAGATACATCCATTGTATAGTACATCGGATAACCGTCTTGAATATTTTTCTTCACTCGTTCTTTAAATAGTCGCATTTGTTCTGATTGCGGGGAAGGATTTGTCACTGTTTCTAAACGATACCCCGCCTGATTCCCCGTAGGTACTTCGTATCCAAAAAGATGTTTGTTTAAAATACGAATAGCATCACGGTTATGCGTGCCGAATGGTTCGTATGTTCCCATTTCTTTTGCGAGCGTATATTGGTCAACGTCAACATTTCGAGAAGACAGCATCATGCTCACGGTTGTTGGTGCACAATAATTCCATACTTGTTGAATTTGTGGTTTAACACTTAACACTACTTTTTGATTTCCTAGACTTTGTTGTGTGGTTTCTTTTTTAGTTTCTTGTTGTTGACTTTTTGGTTGTGTTGTCATTTGTTGTGAACTCGGCTGAGATGTTGTCTGTTGTGTAGTCACTATTTTTGAGTCCGTTGTCACGACCATTTCTCGTTTTACTTGTACATTTAAAGAACACCCAGCTAGCAGAAGGTATACACCCATAAATAAATATTTTTTCATAAGTTTTCCTCCTTACACATTTATAAGCCTATTATACTATTGAAACAATCTTTTTGTAAGTGTTATTTTCATTTTAGTTTTTAGGTTAAAGTCGCATTTATACTGGACTTTTTACATCAATTTACTTATAATATTGCTTAATAAACAACTTAGGTGCAAGGTAAGTTGTCGTGTCAAACAGACATCGTTACTTTGCTATTTCACGCTTAAACGACTTTGTCTGTTTAAGTTTTTTTATTATATACAGAAAGGGTTACTATATGATTGAAATTATCGCAACTGTTGAATCTATCGAACAGGCTCGCCAATTATTAGAAGTCGGAGTAGACTGCCTATATTTTGGTGAGGATACATTTGGATTACGTTTGCCTCACTCTTTTTCAAGAGAGGAGCAAAAAACATTAACTGAATTAGCACACCAATATGGTAAAAAAGTATCTATTGCCTTAAACGCTATTTTCCATAATAGTGGCATTGCAAAAGTACCTGAATATCTTACGTTTTTAAAACGTATTGGTGTGGATACTATCACATCAGGAGATCCCGGTGTCGTACAAATTATGAAACAAGATGAGTTATTTATTCCATATCGTTATGATGCTCAAGTCGTTGTAACAAGTAGCAAACAAATTAACTTTTGGGCAAACCGACGAGCTGTTGGTGCAGTCGTTGCCCGTGAAGTACCTAAAGAATCTCTTGAAATTTTAGCACGTGACGTCATTGTTCCCATCGAATATTTGGTATATGGTGCCACTTGTATTCATCAATCAAAACGTCCACTTCTACAAAATTATTTTAATTTTATTAAACGAACAGAATCTGTCGGTCGAAATCGGGGTTTCTTTTTATCTGAGCCAGATAAACCAGATACACACTACTCTGTTTATGAAGATGATAATGGTACACATATTTTTGCCAATAACGATATTTTGCTGGCACAATATTTACAAGAACTAGCTGATATGAACGTTACACAGTGGAAATTAGAGGGGATTTTCTCACCTGGGGACAATTTTGTAGACATTGCGAAACTATTTGTTCAAGCCAGAAATGACATCGTGGCTAAAAATTGGTCACATGAAAAAGCATTACACTTAGAAGAAAGTGTAAGAGCATTACATCCTAAAACACGTGGTTTAGATACTGGATTTTATTTATTTGATCCAAACATTGTGAAATAACGAGGTGACATAGATGACAAAAATATTAAAAAAACCAGAAGTACTAGCACCTGCCGGTACACTGGAAAAACTAAAAACAGCTGTTTTATACGGAGCAGATGCTTGCTTCATTGGTGGAGAAGCTTACGGTTTACGTAGTCGTGCAGGAAACTTTGGTTATGATGAAATCGCAGAAGGTGTTGCTTTTGCACATGAACATGGTGCAAAAGTATATGTCGCTGCCAATATGGTTACTCATGAAGGCGACGAAGAAGGTGCAGGAGAATTTTTCAAAACGATTCGAGATATTGGTGTTGATGCTGTAATTGTATCCGACGTAGCATTGATGGATATTTGTGTGATGAATGCTCCTGGTTTACCTATTCACTTATCTACTCAAGCCTCTGCTGCGAATTATGAAAATTTAAATTTTTGGAAAGACGAAGGTTTAGAGCGTGTCGTTTTAGCACGTGAAGTGTCTATGGAAGAAATTTTTGAAATGCAAGAAAAAGTAGATGTAGAAATTGAAGCCTTTATCCACGGCGCAATGTGTATTTCCTATTCAGGTCGTTGCGTACTATCTAATCACATGGCACAACGTGACGCTAACCGTGGTGGTTGTTGTCAATCATGTCGTTGGAAATACGGTTTATACGACATTGACACAACAGGACAGACACATCATATTGGAAATGGGCATGACGGTGTTGACGAACCTTTTTCAATGAGTGCTGTGGATATGTCTATGATTTATCATATTCCAGACTTAGTAAATGCAGGCGTAGACAGTTTGAAAATTGAAGGACGTATGAAATCTATTCATTATGTATCTACTGTATGTAATGTTTACAGAGCTGCTGTAGATAGTTATTGTGAAGACCCTGATCATTACGAAGTGAAACAAGAATGGGTAGATGAACTATGGAAAACAGCCCAACGTGAATTGGCAACAGGCTTTTATTATCATGTACCGACTGAAAATGAACAGTTATTCGGGGAACGTCGTCAAATTCCTGCATATAGTTTTATCGGGCAAGTATTAGCGTATGACGAGGATACACAAATCGCAACGATTCAACAACGTAATAACTTTAAAGTAGGCGATAAAATCGAGTTCTACGGCCCAGGCATGCGTCACTTTGAACAAGAATTAACACAATTATGGAATGAATACGACGAAGACATTACTGTTGCACCAAACGCTATGATGATTTGCAAAATCAAAACAAACCGTCCTGTCAAACCTATGGATATGATTCGTAAGCAAAAATAGGAGGTACGTATGACACGCACAAAAAAAAGCATTACTTTTTTTAGTTTATGCCTTATTTTATTAGGTTATATAAACACACACTATCACTGGCAATTATTTGGCATTCAACCTGCGAGTTTTATGGCACTGTCTGTTTTTGTGGCAAGTTTATGTTTGTGGTTATTTGTCAGTATCGACTGGTCTAGTTTACTTTGTATTGTGTCGTTAAGTTTGGTCCCTACCATTAGCTTAAATCAGATTTTGGAAAAATCATTCGGAAATAGTACCTTTATCTTTTTACTATTTACATTTATATCTACTTACGCAATCAATCAAACGGTATTTTTAAAACGCGTGATTGCCAAAATATTGATGAGCCGCTTCGCAAGAAGTCATCCTACACGTTTTATATTTGCCTTTTTAACAAGTGTTTTAGTATTGAGTAGTATTATTTCACCAACGGTTATGTTCATGTTTGTCTTTCCGATTTATGAAGAAATTTGTTTACAATTCGGATTAGAAAAACAAGATAAAGCAGCATCTTATTTATTGATTGCTGTATTTTCAACCATTGCTATTGGATGTGCAATGACACCTATCAATCACGTTTTTGCCATTACGGCAATGGGTTTATTCACAAGTGCTACTCATATTTCTATTACAAACAGTCAATATATGAGCATGGCTATCCCAACAGGACTTTTACTATATGGCATCTTATTATTAAGTGTACATCATTTATGTAAACAATCCTTTTCAACAAAAACCATTCATACATTAGATACTTTAAAGCATTTACCAAATCAGACAAAGCGTGAAACATGGATTGTCATATTATTCTTCATGATGATTAGCCTATGGATTTTACCGGAATTTTTTGGGGTATCGAAATATATCAGTATCGTACTGCCACCAATGCTTGCAACGATTGCGATGTGTATGATACATATCGAAGGAAAACCTTTATTAAATTTATCGGATGCTTTAACTAAAGGTGTACACTGGCAAAGTTTGTTTTTAGTTGGTGCCACATTAGTATTGGGTTCGGTATTATCTGATGCTAAAGTTGGTGTTATTGACTTACTGAACACCTATATGACACCATTTGTATTAAGTTTATCACCTATGTTCATGATTTTATTCTTTATCGCATGGGCAGGTATTCAGACAAATTTCACGTCTAATTTAGTGACCGTATCAGTAGTCACCACTTTAGCTATAACCATTTGGCAATCTGCACAATTACCTATCAATATGGGCGTTTTAGCCTGTTTCATCGGATTCATGTCCTCTCTAGCATTCGCAACAGCTCCTGCAATGCCCTATGTTGCAATTTCCATTGGATCTGGATGGACAACAAGTAAAGATACTTTTTTATTTGGTACGTGGTTATTATTTTGGAGCATTGTACTTGCTGTGTTAATAGGCTACCCACTAGGAGCATGGATATTATCATAAGGAGATTAAATATGTTAGAAAAACAAAGGAAAGAGATTGATGCGATTGATAAAGAGCTAGTCGCATTATTTGAAAAACGAATGGCAGTCGCCTTAGAAGTAGCAACAATAAAAAAGGAGCATCAACTACCCGTATTTGATGCCAAAAGAGAACAAATGGTTTTTGAAAAAGTAATCTCTTATCTTGAAAATGATACATTAAAACCTTTATTAAAAGAAGTGTATAGCACATTGATGAAAGTTTCTAAAGATTATCAGAACATTCATTTATCTGAGTAAATATAACCATATTATTTTTTATGAAATTATGATATAATGCTTGTCAAATAAGGTAGAAAAGAGGCTTTATATGAAACGTTCAGATGAAACACCCTTGATACGATTTTTAGGGGGGAAAAACTTAATATTTACACTTGTATCCCTCTTATTATTATGTTTATGTATTTATCTTACAACTAAAATTTCATTCATTTTTGGTCCAATCAATATTTTAATGACATCTATCATTACACCTTTTCTACTAGCTGTTATTTTTTATTATATGTTTATTCCATTAGTAGATTGGTTAGAAACAATAAAAGTACCTCGTGCTATTGGGGCATGTATATCTCTTATTTTAATGCTTGCGTTCATCGTGATTGGTTGCGCATTTGCTATCCCAATTATTATTTCGCAAATCGTATCTTTTACCCAAGCGTTACCCGGATTGATTGAAAACTTTGTTGCAACACTTCAACAATTTAGTACATCAAAAGAATTTCAATCTTATTACAATCAAGCATTGATTTGGTTTAACGATAGTTTAACAGAATTAGTACAACAGTTAGTAAGCACATTAGGCACAACCATTCAAGGTATTACATCTATTTTGTCAACAATATCTAGTGTCATGTTCACACTCATGACTTTCCCGATTTTTCTATTTTTCTTATTGATTGATGGTAGAACCTTTAAAAATCATTTTTTAAGTATTTTTCCAAAGAAAAAAAGAGAAGAAATCAATCAGTTAACACATGACATCAATGTACAAGTGGGTGCTTATATTAAAGGACGTCTACTCGTGAGCTTTTTAGTGGGTATTTACTATTTCATCGGCTATTCTGTCATTGGTTTAAATTACGCTTTCGTATTAGCATTACTATCTGGTATCATGAGTTTAATTCCTTATCTTGGTGCTATTATCGCATTAGTGCCCGCTATAATTATCGCTTGTATCCATTCATGGTTAATGTTTATTGAAGTATTGATTGTATGGGGATTTGCTCAAATTTTAGACGGTAATATTTTAGGGCCACATATCATTGGTAAGTCACTTAAAATGCACCCACTAACGATTATCATTGTCTTAATTGGGACAGGTAGTTTAATGGGTATCGTAGGTATGATTATTGGCATTCCGCTTTATGCGATTATCCGTATTATTTTTGGATTTTTCTTTAAAAAATATAAAGAACGTTACAATAAATACTTTGGTGAAACTGAAGACGGCTATTAAATACAAAAAGAGAGGTTGCGATTGCAACCTCTCTTTTTGTATAAAACTGCTATTTCACAAAAAAACTAGCTAATAACACAACAAAACCAAGAACAATACGATATTTACCAAATGCTGTGAAATTGTGTTTTTTCACATATTTTACTAAACGTTGAATAACAATCATTGATACGACAAACGCTACTAACATTGCGACTAAAAGCATCATAAATTCTTCAAGGGACATACTATGCTTTAATAAAAATTTTATCAATTTTAATCCACTTAAACCAAACATGGCAGGAATACCTAAGAAAAATGAAAATTCTGTCGCAACATAACGTGATGTACCTAATAAAACAGCTGCTAGAATGGTCACACCTGAGCGAGAAGTCCCTGGTATCAAGGCTAAAATTTGAGAAATACCAATAAATAAAGCTGTTTTATACGTTAATGTTTCTAATTGAGATATGCTCACTTTGCGTGACGCATTTTTTTCTATCCATATAAATAAAATACCATATAAAATAAGCATGAGTGCAACGGTCACATGATTCATAAAATGAGCTTCAACAAGATTATCAAGTGGAAATACCAACACAGCCGGTAATGTCGCAATAGCAACTTTTATCCACAAATCAATAGACTGTTTTTTCTCCTCTTGTGTTTTTGAGGGGGATATAGGATTTAATTTATGGAAATAAATAACCATAACTGCTAAGATAGCGCCTAATTGTATAACAACTTTAAATAACTCAAAAAAGTCTGGTCGTACATCTAATGGTAAAAATTGTTGTAATAAAATCAAATGCCCTGTACTACTAATCGGTAACCACTCAGTAATACCTTCAACAATACCATAAATAATGACTTTAATAATTTCTAACATACTAATCTCCTTTCACATCTGATAACAGTATATCACTTTTTTAGAAAAATATGGTATCATAATAACGCATTTAGTTTAGAAAAGGAAACGATTATGATTATATTACAAGGGCAGCAACTCTCCCGCCATTTTGGTTCTGATGTCTTATTTGAAAACATTCATATTGCGATTCAAGATCAAAGTCGAATTGGATTAGTTGGGCGAAATGGAACAGGGAAATCGACACTTTTAAAAATATTGGCAAGCATTGAACAAAGTGATAGTGGTCAAATTAGCATGGTCAAACAGTTAAAAATCGGCTACTTAGATCAACATAGTGCTGTAAATACAGAGAACACGATTTGGGAAGAAATGTTACACGTTTTTGATGATGTGATTGCTTTACAAGACCGACTAAATCGTATAGCACTCTCTTTGAGTGATGAGGCAATTTTAAACGATGAAAAAGCGTATCAAGAAACACTTTCTCAATACGATACACTCCAACACGAATTAGACAATCGTGGAGGATACCAATATGAAGCCACAATAAAATCTGTATTAAATGGATTTAAATTTTATGAAAAAGACTATCATCAATCTATCGGAAATTTATCAGGTGGACAAAAAACACGTTTAGCTCTGGCTAAATTACTTTTGGAAAAACCCGATTTACTTATTCTTGATGAACCTACGAACCATTTGGATATTGATACATTGTCGTGGCTTGAAACATATCTTATAAACTATCAAGGTGCCTTATTGATTGTATCTCACGACAGATACTTTTTAGACAAAGTCGTCAAAGAAATTTATGAAATAAGTCAAAAACAAATACATCACTATAAAGGAAATTATTCGTACTATTTAGAGGAACGTGATAAGCGTTTAGCACAAGAATGGAAACAATACGAAAAACAACAAGAAGAAATCGAAAAATTAGAAGATTTTATTGCGAAGAATATTGTACGTGCCTCAACAACGAAACGTGCACAGAGTAGACGAAAACAACTGGAAAAAATGGTCCGTTTGGAAAAACCAAAGGGAGATGAAAAATCAGCACGATTGACATTTGTAACAGAAAAAGAAAGTGGTAATGCTGTCTTACAAGCAGAACAATTAGGTATTGGATATGAAGATACCTTGCTGGCATACCCTATTGACTTAGACATTCGCAAACAACAAGCCATTGCTGTTGTGGGGCCAAATGGTATTGGAAAAACAACGCTATTAAAAACATTACTAGGTACTTTACCAACAATAAAAGGTCATTATAAAGTGGGTGCAAATGTAAGCATCGGCTACTATGACCAAGAACAACGGCACCTAACGCCGACAAAAGATGTTTTATCTGAATTATGGGACGACTATCCCTTAATGAATGAAAAAGATGTCAGAAGTGTTTTAGGGAGTTTTTTATTTAGTGGAGATGATGTAAAAAAACTAGTAGCTTCACTAAGCGGTGGCGAAAAGGCACGTTTGTTATTAGCAAAATTAGCATTACAAAAAGATAATTTCTTAATTTTAGACGAACCAACAAATCATCTTGATTTGGATAGTAAAGAAGTGCTAGAAAATGCATTGATTGATTTTGACGGAACGTTATTATTTATCTCTCACGATAGATATTTTATCAACCGTGTCGCTACATCTGTTTTAGAACTGTCTAAAAACGGCAGTACATTATATATAGGTGATTACGATTATTACATAGAAAAAAAATCTCAAGAAAAACAAGAGATTCTCATAGAACAAGAAAAAAACGTTTCTATTCAACAATCCGATTACACCCTTAGCAAAGAAAAACAAAAGCAAAAGCGTCAGCTGGAAAGACAGCTAGAAACTTTAGAACAGCAGATGCATGACTGCCAAGAACGCATAGGGAACATTGAAGAATCATTGGCTTCGCCTGATGTGTTTACGAATCACGAAGAATCTTATCGTTTAAACACGCAGCTTGAAGAAGAACGTCAGAAATACGACACCTATTTAAACGAATGGGAAACTGTCGCACTAACTTTAGAAGACTTGCCTATTTAATCAAAACGGAGACAATCGAACTCTAGTGCCGATTGCCTCCGTTTTATTATCCTTCAAAAATAATTTCATACGAATCACTATTTTCCATACGTTTTAATGGATAGTTTGTACGATACACACTTCTGGTTGGTTCTTGTTCTAAATACATAAAGAAATCATGTGTTTCACTCGGATAAATGGTGACCATTTTTGTGAAATAATGATCTTGATCAATAATGATGGTTTTCATTTGTGTCGGATCTGTAATCCATGGTGTGTAAACATTAAAAAATGCACCTGGAGATACTTCGTATTCATATTTTAATAGTGTAATCATTGGTAAATCCATGTCCTATTCTCCTTTCTTTAAATTCCTTTAAATTTCTTTAAAACCACTTGTAAACGATATATACATTGTATCACAAAGTTTATTAAAAATATATGATAGCCAATATATTAAAAACTTGATATAATGCAAAAGACAATGTATATAAAGGAGTTTATTATGAGTATCATCTATCAGAGTACACGAGATGCAAAAAATCAAGTATCTGCAAGCCAAGCTATCTTAAAAGGAATTGCTGAAGACGGTGGTTTATATGTTCCTCAAACATTTCCAACACTACCTGTTTCTTTAGAAGCACTAGCCGATATGTCTTATCAAGAAATTGCATTTTTAGTCTTACGTGCTTTTTTATCTGATTTTTCAGATGATGAATTAAGAGCGTGTGTCAACAGTGCTTACTCAACAACAAAATTTGATATTGACGACATCGTGTCTATTCAATCATTTGGCAACAAACATTATTTAGAACTATTTCATGGCGAAACTATCGCCTTTAAAGATATGGCATTATCCATTTTGCCATATTTAATGTCCACAGCTGCTAAAAAAAATGACAGCCATAAAGATATTCTTATCTTAACGGCAACATCTGGAGATACGGGTAAAGCAGCAATGGCAGGTTTTGCCGATGTACCTCACACAAAAATTATCGTGTTCTATCCAAAAGGCGGTGTGAGCCATATCCAAGAATTACAAATGTTAACTCAAAAAGGCGATAACACTCATGTTATTGGTATTACAGGTAATTTTGATGATGCACAAAGTGCTGTTAAAGCAATGTTTACTGATACAGATATGATTGAAAAAGTAAATCAAGCTGGTTATCAATTTTCATCTGCCAATTCAATCAATATTGGTCGTTTAATGCCTCAAGTTGCTTATTATGTGTATGCTTATGCCCAATTAGTGAAAAACAAAGTTATTCGTTGTGGCGAATCAATCAATGTATCTGTCCCAACAGGTAATTTTGGTAATATTTTAGCTGCCTACTATGCAAAACAAATAGGTCTACCGATTGATACATTTATTTGTGCCTCTAACAAAAACAATGTATTATCCGACTTTTTTGCAACAGGCACATACAACAAAAACCGTCCGTTCTATGTGACAAATTCTCCGTCTATGGATATTTTGATTTCAAGTAATTTAGAGCGATTGATTTATCATGCTGTAGAACAAGATACACAAAAAACACGTGATTTAATGCATGCTTTAAGCCAACAAGGTGAGTACCATGTTGATTTAAATGATATTTTATCGGCCTTTTATGGTGATTTTGCAACAGAAGACAATATTACCGCACAAATTAAGCGTACATTTGATAACTATAAATATCTGATTGACCCACATACAGCCGTGTCTGATTTTGTATATGATATGTATGCTGAAAAAACAGGAGATAACAAACATGTCGTTATTGCCTCAACAGCAAGCCCATATAAATTCCCTAAAAGTGTCATGAGTGCATTTAGACACGATAATTTAGACGATGATATGGCATTAGTGGATGCATTAGAAACCTTATCAAACATCCCTCAACCACAAGCTGTTTTAGATGTGAAACAAGCAACTATTCGCCATCATAAAGTAGTATCCGTTGAAGAAATGGCGCAAAGTGTACTTGATTGTTTATCATAAAGCAATACTAAAATTTTTAAATAGTAAAAAGGCTTAAAATCAATATTTTGAACAAATTGATTTTAAGCCTTTTTGAGTAATACTATACCTTTTAAAACAATCTATAGCCAAATTTTGACTAGTCATTAATTTGTCTGAAAAGAGTTGTTTTCTCTGTCATAAAAAATTTTCTAATAAAAAGATTTCACAAAAAGCTTCTTCTATAAAAATAAAAAAACTTATTAAAACTACTTGTAAAAAATACTCTTCTTTTTTCTATGCCCAACTTTACTAAATATAATTGATGATAAACACATATTATCGCTATTCCGATATGTTTATTATTTGACTTCAAGACATGAATACGATATGATAACTGAGGATACATTTTCCCCTACACAGATTTTGTGCGATAAAATGTGTCTTTTTTTATGCATAAAATCAATTATAAAGGAGTGTTATCATGGAACAATTCTCTGTTTTTGATTACGAAGATATACAACTTATTCCAAATAAATGTATCGTGAATAGTCGTTCAGAATGCGATACAACGGTGACATTAGGAAAACATACATTTAAAATCCCTGTTGTCCCAGCAAATATGCAAACAATTATAGATGAAAAACTAGCAGAAGAACTAGCAAAAAACGGCTACTTTTATATTATGCATCGTTTTGATGAAAGCACACGTTCAACTTTTATTAAAAATATGCACGATAAAGGTTTAATTGCATCTATTAGTGTAGGTGTTAAACCACATGAATATGATTTTATTACAACACTAGCACAAGAAACACTAATCCCAGATTATATTACAATTGATATTGCACATGGACATTCTAATGCAGTCATTAACATGATTAAACATATTAAAGAACATTTACCTGAAACATTTATTATTGCAGGAAATGTGGGTACTCCAGAAGCTGTGCGTGAATTAGAAAATGCTGGTGCTGATGCAACAAAAGTGGGTATCGGACCAGGTAAAGTATGTATCACAAAAATAAAAACAGGTTTTGGTACAGGTGGCTGGCAATTAGCCGCTGTACGCTGGTGTGCAAAAGCTGCTAGAAAACCAATTATTGCTGACGGTGGTATTCGTACACATGGCGATATTGCAAAATCTATTCGTTTTGGAGCAACAATGGTCATGATTGGCTCTCTTTTTGCAGGACATGAAGAATCTCCTGGAAAAACAGTAGAAATTGACGGTAAGAAAATGAAAGAATATTTCGGCAGTGCTTCTGAATTCCAAAAAGGTGAAAGAAAAAATGTCGAAGGCAAAAAAATGCTTGTTGATTATAAAGGAAGCATTCACGACACATTAATTGAAATGCAACAAGATTTACAATCTTCTATCTCTTATGCAGGTGGAAAAGATTTAGACGCTATTCGTCACGTTGATTACATGATTGTAAAAAACTCTATTTTTAACGGTGACACACACTAATAAATAACCCCAGCAAGATGACTTGTTGGGGTTATTTTTATTCTTCATCAAATGGATTGATACCTTATAGAACTTTTTTGACTATTGTTTAAATAGGCTTCTTTTCTAATTGTGCTTTGCTATCTTTATACATGTTTTTTGGTAAATTACTCGACGCAACACTAACTACTTTAGTCGCAAGATGATTGGCGAAATATAAAGCTTCTTCTACTGTATACCCCTGGCACATTGCCGATAAAAATCCTCCAACATGGCTATCTCCCGCTCCTATAGTATTCACGACCGTCGCTTTTTCTGTTGGAACAAGATGACAGATTTTCCCGTCATAATACAGAGCCCCTTTTTCTCCACATGTCACAATCACAAGCTGATTCGTTTTAGAAAATAATTTTTTTGCGGCACTTTCTACATCATCACAAGACGCTAATTCTTTTGCTTCGACATCGTTCATATGCAAAATAGGACGACAAGCAAATAATTTTTCCAAACGTTCTTTTGGAATAAATTTTCCTCTAGGACTTGGGGCAAAAATAATTTGACAAGGTAAAGTGGCCAATGTATCGACCAAACGCTCTCCGTCAATATCCTCTACCTCTAAGCCACAAACATACACATAACGATACGCATTCATATTTAAATTTCCCAACCATGTCGGTTCAAATGTATATTCTGCTCCGTGATGTGATAAAAATGTACGTTCTCCATTTTTTTCAACAAAGCAATAACAACACCCATTTTCTTGTGTGCTTTTCACAAAGGATTGAATACCTACTTGCTGTATATGTTTTTCGACAAACTCACCAAAAATACCTGTTCCTATTGGAGAAATAAATGTATAGGGAATATCTAAATGGTGCAGAACATGTACAACATTATACGCACATCCACCTAACCCCATTCGTTGATGTAACACATTCCCCGATTCTTGTCTACGTGGTAATGTATCGATATTTACAACAATATCACACACTGTTGACCCAATAACTAAGCATTTATCCATTTTAAAACCTCTAACATTATTATTTATTCATAAAAAATCATTCGTGTTAAAACGATTATATCACGATATTTTTGTTTTTTCATTCTTTTTTACAGAAAATGTCAGTTCTATTTAAACCGTAGACAAACAAAAAAGCTCTTCATCAACTTATGTTGGAAAAGAGCCTTTTTATTAGTTTAATTTTTGTTTTAATAACTCTCCAAAACGTGTGAATAATAACACGGTTAAAATAATCATCAAACATGGGAAAACAACAATCCACGGTGCTTCTTGAATATACGCTCTTCCGTCATTTATCATCGCCCCCCATTCTGGACTAGGAACTTGTGCACCTAATCCAATAAAACTTAATCCTGCAATTTCCATAATCGTATTACTCACATCAAAAATAGCTGTCGTTAAAATTTGCGGAAATAAACTTGGTAAATAATAATTACGAATAGTTTGTAAGTATTCATTCCCAAACATTGTTGCACTTTGAATATATGGTTCTTCTTTTAATTGTAAAGTTAATATCCTTGTTAAATAAGCATATTTTGCCCAGTTTGTCATACAAATCGCAATAACCGTTTGCTGTAATCCAACACCTAAAATACCCACAAGCATAATGACAAAAATAATAGCTGGAAAGGCTTGAAAGGCTGTAATAATCAAAAAAATAGTTCTATCAAATTTACCACCTATTAACCCACTACTAATACCAATAAAAGAACCTACCGTCACAACAATAAATAAAATGAATAAGGACGGTATAACGGTTTGAATCCCCCCACTTAGTGTCCGCTCAAAGACAGATCTACCTAATGCATCGGTACCAAACCACTCCTTGCTATTCGGTGCATGAAAAGCTTGTGCCAAATTCACTTTCGTCACACTTTCACCAAATACAAATGCAGCGATACATAAAATACCGATAAATAAGAGAATGATAGCTCCGTATATCTTTAATTGATGATTCATTTTTCTTTTCATTACCTACACCACCTCTTTCACGCGCATGTCTTTTAACGCTTCTTTTCTTGTTCGTGGATTTAACCAAGCAATGACAATCTGAAACACTAAATTAACAACTAAAACACCTGCTGTAATAAATAAGACGATACCTTGAATAAGTGGATAGTCACGGTTCCCTGCAACTGTAATCAATAGTTTCCCGATGCCTGGCCATGAAAAGAGATTTTCAATAATGGCGACACCACCTAATAAAGAACCTAAAGACAAACTTACTAATGTTAAAAGGAATGGTAATGTATTTCCTAATACATCAAACAGCAAAATACGCCATTCGGGAATGCCTCTTCCTCTTGCACCCTCTACGCTTGGAGAATGTAATTCATCAATCAAATGCGTACGCATTTGTGGAATATAGCGTGTCGACATGGTAATACTTACGGTTAAAACAGGAAGAATAAGCCCCAATTCGTTCGCCGTAGATTGAATAGGCAATAATTTTAATTGAACAGAAAAAATAATCATAAGCAAAATACCAATAACAAAACCTGGAATAGCATTGATAAAACCTGTTATCATTAAAATAGCTCTATCCATTTTAGAATGTTCATAATAGGCACTAATCAATGCAAACGGAATGGAAATTGTGAGTGTTGCCAATAATATATATAGTGCTAAATAAACTGTATTCGGGAAATAAAAAATCAACTGCTCCCAAACAGATGCTCCTGAATTATAGGTCACCCCAAAATCGCCTTGTAAAATTTTGAATAACCATATTCCATACTGTTCAATAAATGATTTATCAAATCCAAACTCGTGTCGTTTCAACGCTAGGAGTTCTTGTGTATACGGAATACCTTGTGCCGATAAAATACTTTCTGCTGGATCACCGGGTGCTAAATAAATAAACAAAAAAGATAAAAAAGTTACACAAAGTAAAATCACGACAAAATGAATGACTGATTTTCGTATCATTTTTAACATAATAACGTCCTTTCATCAGTAGACAATCGTGACAAGTGATTCATCTTTTTCGACTGCTACAACTGCTTTTTTATACAGGAGTAATCCTTTTTGAGTGGCGATCACAGATTGAAGTAAAGCTCCATGAACAGAACGAATTTCTCCTAAAAGTTGCCCCTCTTCTACATACGTCCCCACTTCAACATAAGAAAACCAACATCCTTGATATTCACTAGATAAGACGTACGTTTTATCAAATACAGTTGCTGTATGCTCTTTTTCAATACCGTCTAAAAGATACATCATTGTATTGCAAACAGCTTCTTTTAATAATCGAACATCTTCACATGTACATTTTCCATTTTCACCTTGTTCTAAAATCACACTCGGAATACCATAATCAATAGACGCCGATTGATACAACCCTCCTGTTGCATGAGAAGCATATACAACCGGAATCCCGCTAGCTAATGCCATTTTTTTAGAAATTGTCATCACTTCTTCACTTGCTAGCACAGAGTAATAACAATGTGGCAATAAGCTTTCTGTTAGATTCCCTCCATGCAAGTCAATAATGAATTGACACACGGAAAAAACTTCATCTTGTACAACTTGCTTGATTTGGTAACTTAGTGTTTCTTTATGTTCCTTATCTTGAAAAATACGATTTAAGTTAATTGTATCTTCAGGAACAAAACATGGATCTATTTCTAAAAATCCTGGCATATTCACAACATGAAAGAAGCACAATGTCCCATTTAAAGTCGTTACATCAATCTCTTCAATAAGATCTATCATCACTTTTAACCCAACATATTCGCTACCATGCACTGCTCCTGTAACACCAATAACTTTATCTTCCGTCTTTCCTTTTAAAATCGTAAAAGGAATAGATACATCCTCTCGAACATATAAATCGGATTGATAAATAGAACCCGGCTCTAATGTCTTAATGATTTCTTTTAAAATTGTCATCTTCTTTCTCCTATTGATTATATTCAAACGATTGATACTGATTTAACAATAATTTTGTATAGTCAGATTTTGGCGATGTCACAATATCTTTCATTTGTCCTTGCTCCATAATGCAACCATTTTTTAAGACAATGGATGTATCGCAAAAGTCGCTGACTAATGCCAAATCGTGTGATATAAACAAAAAAGTTGTTTCTCTTTCTTGCTTAATTTTTTTTAAAAGTGTCATAATATCTGCTTGAATCGTTACATCCAATGCACTTGTAATTTCATCACATACTAAAAGGTCAGGTTTAACAAGCAATGCTCTAGCAATACCTGCCCGTTGGCATTCGCCTCCACTTAGTTGAAGTGGTAACTGATGCGCATGATGCTCATTTAATCCCACAGATTGTAAACTTTCTATAATCAAAGCTTCACATTCAGATTTTGTGGCTAATTCATAGTTTATCAAGACTTCCTCAAAACTTTTATACACTGTTCGTTTTGGATGAAAAAACCATTGTGGATGTTGTGGAATATATTGCACGCGTTTGTAGTAATCTTTCAAGGAATACTGACTAATATCTTTTCCGTCAAGTAATATTTGTCCTTTTTGTACAGGTGAAAAACGACATAAAATATGTGCTATTGTACTTTTTCCACTTCCACTTTCACCAACTAGACCTAGTACACTTTTTTTCTCTAAATCGAAAGAAATATCAAAGACACCGACATTTTTTGTGTACTGATGAGTTAACTCCTGACATTTTAATAAAGCACTCATTCTGTCTCTCCTCGCTTTAATTTTGGTACAGCTTGTAATAATTTTTGCGTATATGGATGTTGAGGACTTTTTAAAACATTTTTTGTGAGTCCCTCCTCAACAAATTCGCCTTTTTTCATAATATAAATTCTGTCAGATAATTCATACGCCAAACTGATGTCATGTGTTGAAAACAGTAACGCCACATGCTCCGTTTTTCGTAGACGTTTTAATAATTCTGTTAATTCACGCTTGCTCACCACATCTAGTGCACTCATGGGTTCATCGGCAATTAGTAATTTTGGATTGGCAACCAGTGCTAGTGCAATACTCACGCGTTGCATCATACCTCCACTTAATTCAAATGGATATTTATCAATAATATCTTTTGGATTTTTAAACTCAACCAATCTCAAACATTCTTCTAAACTTCTAAGTTTACTTGATTTTCGACCATAACTTTTCACTAGATCATTATAGTGTGCCTTTATTTTACGTCTATTATTAAAACTCACACTAGCATGCTGGCTAATCCACGTCACATCTGTTCCTAAAAAATGTAGATGTTGGCGCCTTTTTTGTGGTTCAATCTGAATACCGTCAAATATAATTTGTCCAGATGTTTTTTCAAGTTCTCCAAAAGGAAATCCTAGTAAACTTTTTAATAATGTCGATTTGCCACTCCCGCTTTCGCCAACTATAGAAACAGCCTCTTTCTCATTCAGAGAAAGAGACATGTTTGTCAAAATAGTTTTTGTAGGGGATTGAACACTTAGCTGTTCTACCTTTAACATAGTTTATTCCTTTACTAATTCATTTGTGACATGGTAGTAGTCTGTCGGATGAGATACAAGACCTTTTACATCTTTGCCCATCACAAAAGCAACTTTGAAATGCCCGATGTACGTAAATGCATAATCTTTATCAATCAATGCTTCAATTTCTTGGCTCAACGCATTACGTTTTTCTAAACCAACAGTTGTTGCCAATTCTTTGATTTTTGCATCGACTTGTTCATTTTTATAATGTCCCACATTCACAACACCGTCAGAAGCAACAGACCCTAAGAAATAAGAATACGCATCTCCTATTGGTGCACCCACCATTGTATATGGTGATACATCATACGTATTTTCTTTTAAAGCAGGTCCAATTTTTTCAACTGTTTTAATCGTTGAGTCAATGCCTACTTCTTTTAATTGTTGTTGGAATGCTTGCATTGCCAATGGAATTTCTGCTAAACGATTATAAGATAATAGTTCTAAATTGATATTTTTTCCATCTTTTTCACGAATACCATCATTATTCGTATCTTTATAACCCGCTTCATCTAATAATGCTTTTGCTTTTTCAACATTATATTCATGTACACTTGTATGAATGGCAAATCCTAAATTTTCTGTAAAGGCACTTTTCGCGACTTCTGCTGACCCTGCAAATAAAGATTTTGTATATGTTTCTTTATCAACTAATGTATCTAATGCTTGTCTAAATTTTGCATCTGCAATCAATGGTTTATCAAAATTATACATGAAGTTTACAAAACGAGTGCCCCCAACTTCTGAAATCGTATAATCAGCATTTGAACGATAAGAACCTAAATTTGCATAAGCAATACCAAAAGCCGCATCAATTTCTTTTGATTGTAATGCTAATGATAATGCATTGGCATCTGTAAAGTATTTAATAGAAATTTGATTTGTTTTTGGTTTGCCATTCCAGTATTGGTCATACGCTTTTAATTCAACACCACTTTCAGCAATATAACTTGTCACAATATAAGGCCCCGTTCCCACAAGCGCTTTATCCGTGTCCAATTTTCCTGTTGTATCAACAATACATGCATATGGTTCTGATAATAAATTTGCCATAATCGGCACTTCTTGTGTTGTTTTAATCACAACTTGATTATCTTTGGCTGTAATATTTTCAATCGTTAAATCGCCTTTAGCACGTTCATTTTTCTCTAGTAAACGTTCCAAAGATGCTTTTACTTTTTCGGCTGTCATTTTTTCGCCATTTTGGAATGTCACATTATCTTTTAATGTCACTGTCCATTCTAATTGACTTGTTTGTTCGATACTTTTTGCCAACCATGGTTCTGGTTCTAATTTATCATTTAATTTAAATAATGTTTCCCCTGAACCATAACGAACTGTAAACCAGCCATTATAATCTGCAGCAGGGTCTATATTAGCCGGTAACTGATTATATCCGATTGTTATTTTTTGACTTGCCTGTTTTTGTTCTGTTTTTGGTGCAGTCTGCGTTTGTGTTGGATTAACACATCCGGCTAAAACACATAAAGCTACACCTGTTAATAATGTTTTTTTCATTTCGTAGTCCCTCCTATTTACAAAATTATTATATAGTTATTATTACGTTTTGTAAACGTCTTTTTTTATAAGAAAAATGCGATTTACGAAAAAAATGTGTATATTTATTCCGATTTAGGTCAATATACACACTTCTTTTTACTTGTTAATAAACTGATTTTTCTACGACAATACTATGTTTTTTCTCAAACTCTCTATCTAAGTACGTTTGGTACGTCCCCGGAGAAATAAAGCCTTTTACATTTAATATATCTGTACCAGCTCGACCAACGATACTATCTGCCAATAGCACACAATTCGTGCTTAAAACAAAATATGTTTTAAATTTAGACGATGTAAATTTAAAGAGATTTGCTCCAGTTTCTTGTTTTAATTTGTACGCATACATCACATCTTGTTGTTCACCTTGTTTTGTCACATACTGATTTGGTTCCCAAGGTGTGACTAAAGCATCAATCGTATGTAGCTGCTCTTCTACTGCTTGTCTTTGTTTATCATCTAATGACAAACCATAGACTAATAATGTTTTATGACTTTCTTTTTTACAAAATGCAATATATTTTTCACGGTCTGTTTTAAATAAAACACCGTCTCCAATCATACCAAATAAGCGTTCTGAATTTGTATCATAATTTCCATACGAAATCACTTGATTTTGATAAGAAATATCTACATGCCCAATCGCACCAAATCCTGATTCGGTTACGTGTACGAATAATTCCAAATCAACAGTAGCCTCTTCTTTTTTCACATCATAAGCTAACTCAAGAGAAATATATTCATCTGATGCCATATAGTCATTTAATTTTTGAAGCGTTCGTCTTGGAATAAGTGCTGCAAAAACAATAGGTAGCGATACTCTGACACGTCTTGTTAATTCACCTTTATGCATTTCTTTATCGAATGTCACACCATCTCTTAAATTGGTTAAACCAAGTACAATTAAATAAATACCCAGAATAAACAATTGAACACCAACACTGTCTTTCGGCGTTAAAGCCGATACACCCAAAATAAATAACCAACATGCATCAAATAAAAACTTAAATCTTGGTTTAATATCGTTTTGACGATAGATGTAATACGTCACAACATTGATAAACGCTTGTAATAATTGGTAGATACCAACAAAAATCGTCAATAAATATAAAGGCATACGTACAATAATTGCTAAATCACCAAAAACAAAAATACATAATGGCTTTATGAGTGTTATCCAAAAGAACTGTCTTTTATCTTTTGCACGAAACGGCCACATAATCAAGTCAAAACTCGTAACCAATAATAGTAAAAACAATATCAATTCGACCGCATAAACAGCAACTACTTCTTGAAAAACAGTTAGTAGTATCCCTACGAGGATTTCTAATATCCCTTCAATGATAAGTTTTCTACCGGAATAACCGATGTCACTAATCTTTTTCACGTCCACTTGCCGTATACCTCCTTACCGTATTGATTATAACAAAAAATCGGGGATAAACCCGATTCAGACTGTTGACAAATTAAGAGCGTCAACAGTCTTTTTTCGTATCAGACGTTAAGTTGTACGGCTTACCACGATGTACACGATACATCTCTCGTTCTCTACTACGTGCGAGAACGAAGCCATTCGTACCACAACGTCTGATACGATAATGATACTTAAAAGTGGTATAATAGAGATAAGAAAAAGGAGGGAAAAATCTATGTTTTATAAAGAAACTCACCCAAATGATGAAATCATATTAAACACGTTGTCCGAATTAGTACCAAAAGACCATTTACTACGTAAAATTGATAAATCAATTGATTTCAACTTTATTTATGATATTACTTCTCCCTATTATAGTCATACCAACGGTCGCAATAGTTTAGACCCTGTTGTTTTATTTAAATTGGTCTTTTTAAAAGATATTTATGGCATTAAATCCATGCGAGAAACCATTAAACGTGTCGAAACGGATGTAGCGTTTAGATGGTTTTTAA